>NZ_DBNGPQ010000043.1:0-129880 GCF_057122925.1 Umezawaea sp.
GTGTAGCCGTCACGGGCGAAGTGGTTCCTGGCCGAGGCCAGCAGGGCCGCTCGGGTCGCGTCCCGGTCGCGCCTGCGCGGCGGCTGACCGTCCGGTGTCGCGGTCAATCCGGCTCCTAGACCTCAAGTCGTCGCTCGTTGACACGATACGCGGCCGTCGTTAACTTCGGATAAGTCATCAACTGATGACAAGAGTGCGCGGTCTCTTCAGGGGGTTCACGGCGTGAAGACGTTCGTCATCTCGGGCGGCACGGACGGCATCGGCAAGGCCGTCGCCCTCGCTCGTCTCCAAGGAGGCGACCGGGTCGTCGTCCTCGGCCGCGACGCCGACAAGGGCGCCCAGCTCGTGGCCGAGGCCGAGGGGTCCGGCGCCGCCGACCGCGTGCACTTCATCCAGGTGGACCTCAGCCTGGTCGAGGCCACCCGAGGGGCCCTGGCCGAGATCCGTTCGCGGTTCGCCGCCGTCGACGGGCTCGTGCTGTGCGCGCAGCACTTCCGCTCGACCCGGCTGGTCACCGGGGAGGGGTTCGAGAACTCCTTCGCGCTGTACTACCTGAGCCGCTTCGTGCTCAGCCACGGTCTGGCCGACCTGCTGGAGGCCGCGCCCGCGCCCGTCGTGGTCAACGTGTGCGGCCCCGGCATCCCGATGGGGGAGGGCCGCTGGGACGACCTCGGCCGGGAGCGGGACTACACGGGCATCGACGCGCTGATGCAGGGCAGCAGGCTCAACGACCTGCTCGGGGTCGGGTTCGCCCGTGCACGACCGGGCAGCCGGATCCGCTACGTCCTGCTCGACCCCGGTGGCGTGCGGACCAGCTCCTCCGGCGAGTACGACCCGGCCGCGGCCGAGCGGATCGACGCCGTGCGCGCGGGCGCGAGGCCGGTGGAGGAGGGCATCCTGCCGGTGCTCGCCGCCCTGGACGCCCCACCGGACCAGCCGGTCTCCGCCTCCGTGGCGGGGGAGCCGCTCCCGCTGGACGGGCCCGCGTTCGACGCCGAGGACGCGGACCGGCTGCACGAGCTGACCGTCGGGCTGCTCGCGGCCCGCGCCGCCTGGGCACCGGTCCGGCACCGGTTCGCGGATCGGCGCGGACCGGTGCCGGCGGTAGTGCTCAGCGCCAGCCCAGTTCCGGCGCCACGTGGGTGAGGATGTTCTCCAGCACGTGGGTGTTGTAGTCGACCCCGAGCTGGTTCGGGATGGTCAGCAGCAGCGTGTCCGCGGCCTGGACGGCCTCGTCGTCCAGCAGTTCCTTGACGAGCACGTCCGGCTCGGCGGCGTAGGACCGGCCGAAGATCGCCCTGGTGTTCTCGTCGATCATGCCGATCTGGTCGCGCGAGTCGCGGTCGCGGCCGAAGTAGGCGCGGTCCAGGTCGTTGGTGATGGCGAAGATGCTGCGGCTGACCGACACCCGCGGCTCGCGCACGTGGCCCGCCTCCTTCCACGCCTCGCGGTAGGCCTCGATCTGCTTGCGCTGCTGGACGTGCAGCGGCTCGCCCGTCTCGTCGAACTTGAGCGTGCTGCTCTGGAGGTTCATCCCCAGCTTCGCGGCCCACACGCCGGTCGCGTTCGAGGCGGAACCCCACCAGATCCGCTCGCGCAGCCCCTCCGAGTGCGGTTCGATCCGCAGCAGCCCCGGCGGGTTCGCGAACATCGGTCGCGGGTTGGGCTCGGCGAAGCCCTCTCCCCCGATCACCTCCAGGAACCTCTCGGTGTGCCTGCGGGCCATGTCCGCGTCGGTCTCGCCCTCGGCGGGGGAGAAGCCGAAGTGCCGCCAGCCCTCGATCACCTGCTCGGGTGATCCCCGGCTGATGCCGAGCTGGAGCCGTCCGTCGGAGATGAGGTCGGCGGCGCCCGCGTCCTCGGCCATGTACAGCGGGTTCTCGTAGCGCATGTCGATCACGCCGGTGCCGATCTCGATCCTCGTGGTCCGCGCGCCGATGGCCGAGAGCAGCGGGAACGGGCTGCCCGCCTGCCGCGCGAAGTGGTGCACGCGGAAGTAGGCGCCGTCCACGCCCAGCTCCTCCGCGGCGACCGCGAGGTCGATCGACTGGTGCAGGAAGTCCGCGGCCGACCTGGTCAGGGAGTGCCCGCCCGGCGACCAGTGCCCGAACGAGAGAAAGCCAATCTTCTTCACGCACCGTCCAAGCGCGCGGCGGTGCGTTTGATTCCCCGCGCCGCTCAGGTCTCCGGCAGCGCCCGCGCGTAGACGTCGGCCACCGACCGCAGGAACCAGGAGATCTTCTCCCTGGTCTCGGCGTCGGTGGCGGCCAGCAGCCCGTCGAGGCCCTCGATGACCGGCTCCACGTACCGGGTCGCCCGCGCCTCGGTCTCGGGGGCGACGGCGATCACGACCTTGCGCCGGTCGGTGGCGTGCTTGGCGCGCTGGAGGTGGCCGCCCGCTTCGAGGCGCTTGAGCACCTGGGCGGTGGCCGCCGTCGACATGCCCGCCGCCCTGGCGATCTCGGTCGGTGTGCTCGGGCCGCGGGCGATGAGGTGGTACACGACTTCGAGGCTCGTGCGGTCGATCCCCATCGCCGCCGCCATGGAGCGCTCGAACCACTGCTGGCGCACGGCCATGACCTGGAGCAGTTCTCGCAGGTGCGGGACCGCGGAGTCCGTCGTCACGGCCACCCTCCTCACGTGATCGGGCCGCCGATCGTCTCACGGGCGCCGACCACGACCGTCGACCCCCGAGGCGAACGTGGTTGTTGCATGGATTGCTAACTGAGTTTACTATTTTCCCGTGACCTCCCCCCGAACCGCCCTGATCGCCGGCGCGAGCATCGCCGGTCCGACGCTGGCCTACTGGCTGTCCCGCTACGGCTGGGACGTCGTGGTCGTCGAACGGGCGCCCGCCCCGCGCACGGCGGGGCAGAACATCGACGTCCGGGGTGTCGGTGCCACCGTGCTGGAGCGCATCGGCATCCGCGACGCCGTCGCCGCCCGGCGCACCGGCGAACTCGGCGCCTCCTTCATCGGCCCGAACGGCGAGGTGGCCGGCGTCTTCCCCGCCGACGGGAGCGACGTCGACGGCGCCACCGCCGAGCTGGAGATCCTGCGCGGCGACCTGTCCGACCTCCTGGTCGAGGCGGGCGCGGGCGCGGTCGAGCACGTCTACGGCGACCACGTCGTGGAGGTCGAGGAGCACACCGCCCACGCGCGGGTGCGCCTGCACTCGGGCGGCGTGCGCGACGTCGACGTGGTCGTGGCCGCCGACGGCCTGAACTCCACCACGCGCGACGTGCTCGGGCTGTCGACGCGCGTTCACCACATCGGGCTGGAGTCGACGTACTTCACCATCGAGCGCGCACCCGAGGACGACGACTACTGGCGCTGGTACAACCCCGGCCGCGGTCGTTCGGTGCAGCTGCGCCCCGACCCCAACGGCGGCATCCGCGCCGTCCTGTCCGAGCTGGTGCCGCCCGCGGTGGCGGCCACCGCCGTCCGGCGGACCCGTGCCGAGCAGGTGGCGCACCTGCGCGGTGCCTTCGCCGACGCGGGCTGGCAGACCGACCGCGTCCTGGACGGCCTGGACCGGGCCGACGACCTGTACTACGAGCACCTCGGGCAGGTGAAGGCGGCGCGGTGGTCCCGAGGCAGGGCGGTGCTGGCCGGGGACGCGGCCCACTGCGCCTCGCCGCTCAGCGGCATGGGCACCACCCTGGCCCTCACCGGCGCCTACGTGCTGGCGGGCGAACTCGCGCGGCACGACGACCACACCGGGGCGTTCGCCGAGTACGAGCGGATCATGCGGCCGTTCGTCGAGCGGGCGCAGAAGCTGCCGCCGTTCGGGCCGCGGCTCGCCACGCCCGTCAGCGGGTTCGGGGTCGCCGCCTTCGCCGCGGTGATCAAGGTGATCTCCAGCCCGCCGCTGCGCCGCCTCGGGGACAGGTTCGCCTCCCGTCCGGCCAACGCCGTCGACCTGCCGGACTACCGCGACCTCGTCCGCCGCTAGAACCCCCGACCCCGATCGGAGCGATCTCCCGTGCCGTCCTCGCGCCGCACCACGACGCTGGTGGTGGCCAGCGCGCTCGCCGCGGTGTCCTCCACGGTCATGTCCGCCCTCACCACGGGTGTCGGCATCCCGGAGGAGACCCGCCGCGGACTCGTCACCGGCAACGGCCAGGACCTCGACTTCTGGGTCGTCGCCACCGCCGTGCGGACGTACTCGGTGACCGGACCCCTGCTGTGGTCCGCCCTGCGGCGGAGGCCGCCGTCACCGGCGCTGCTCGTCGCGGCGGGCCTCACCCAGTTCGGGGACGCCTACCTGTGCCTGCGGTCGAGGAACCCGATCGGCGCGGTGGGCACCGGGGCCTTCGGCCTCCTGCACCTGATCACCGCCCGGGAGGTGGCGGCACGCCGGGAGTTCTCCTTCGCGCGTTGAACGGCCGGATCGCGTTCGGTACACAGAAGCGGTGGCGGGCGCGAGCGAGCGGGGCACGGCTCCGGACATCGAGGTCGGTGTGCTGGGTGGCCTGGAGGTCCGCGTCGGCGGTGTGCCGGTCGCGGTGGGGCACGCGCGGCAGCGGGCGGTGTTGGCGGTGCTGGCGGACGAGGTCGGTCGGGTGGTGCCGGTGGACCGGCTGATCGACCGGGTGTGGGGTGGGCGTCCGCCTGCGCGGGTGCGGTCGGTGCTGCGGACGTACGTGTCGAACCTGCGTCGGGTCGGGGCCACGATCACGTGGCGCGACAACGGTTACCTGCTCGCGGCCGATCCCGAGGGGGTGGATCTGCACCGCTTCCGCCGCCTGCTCGCCGAGGCGCGCGCCAGTGACGATCCGGGGCGTGCGCTGGTGGTGGTGGAGCGGGCGTTGGCGTTGTGGCGGGGTGAGCCGTTGGCGGAGCTGGACACGCCGTGGGCGCGGTCGTCGCGTGAGCACCTGTACCGGGAGCGCGGGGCCGCGGTGGCCGATCGGGTGGACTGGGCGCTCGGGTGCGGCCGGCACGGGGACCTGGTGCCGGAGTTGACGACGCGGGCGGCGGAGGATCCGTTGGACGAGCGGTTGGCCGGGCAGGTGGTGCTGGCGCTGTACCGGTCGGGTCGTCAGGCGGAGGCGTTGGAGCACTACGGGCGTACGCGGCGGGTGCTGGCCGAGGAGCTGGGGGCTGATCCCGGTCCGGCGCTGCGGGAGCTGCACCAGCGGGTGCTGACCGCTGATCCGGGACTGCTGCTCCCCGCGGCGGGTCCGGTGGTGCCCCGCCAGCTGCCCGCGCCGCCCGCGTCGTTCGTCGGCCGGGAGGCCGAGCTGGAGCGGCTGGACGCGGTGGTGGAGGCGGCGGGCCGGTCGGCGACGGTGGTGATCCCGGCGCTGGCGGGGGAGGGTGGGGTCGGGAAGACGTGGTTGGCGTTGCACTGGGCGCACCGCCACGTGGAGCGGTTCCCGGACGGGCAGTTGTTCGTGGACCTGCGCGGGTTCAGCCCGGAGGGTGAGCCGCTCGATCCGGCGGTCGTGCTGTGGGGGTTCCTGCACGCGCTGGACGTGCCGCCCGCTCGGGTGCCCGCCGCTCTGGACGCGCGGGTGGCGCTGTACCGCAGTGCGGTGGCGGGTCGGCGGATGCTGGTGGTGTTGGACAACGCCGCGACGGTGGAGCAGGTCGTTCCGCTGCTGCCGGGGAGCGCGTCCTGCACGGTGCTGGTCACCGGCCGCCGGAGGCTCTCCTCGCTGGTGGACCGCCACGGTGCCGAGCACGTGCAGCTCGACGTCCTGTCCCGGCGGGAAGCCCGTGCCCTGCTGGTCGAACGCCTGGGCGCGGAGCGGGTGGCCGCCGAACCCGACGCGACCGACGAGCTGATCGGGCTGTGCGGGCACCACCCGCTGGCGTTGGCGATCACGACCCGGCACGCCGTCACCCGCCCGTCCGTCGCGCTCGCCGAGCTGGTCGCGGAACTGCGCGACCTCGGCCTGGACGTGCTGGACGACGACGACCCGATGGCGAGCGTGCCCGCGGTGCTGTCCTGGTCGCTGCGCCACCTCACCGCCCAGCAGCGGACCGCGTTCGCGCTGCTGGGCGTCGCTCCCGGCCCGGACATCGACCTGCCTGCCGCCGCCTCCCTCACCGGCGTGCCCCCGGCGTTGGCGCGCAAGGTGTTGCGGGCGCTGGAGGACCACTCCCTGCTCGACCGGCACCCCCACGGCCGGTGCGCCATGCACGACCTGACCCGCGCCTACGCCGCCGCCACCGCCCGCGACGACCTGGACGAGCCGGTGCGCCGAGCGGCGCTCGACCGGGTGGTGGACTTCTACCTGCACACCGCCCACGCCGCCGACCGCCTGCTGGACCCGCACCGCGCGCCGGTCCGGCTCGACCCGCCCACGCCCGGCACCCACCCGCACCCCCTCGCCGACCTCCCGGCGGCGCTGGCGTGGCTGGAGGACCACCACCCCCACCTGCTGGCCGCCCAGCAGACCGCCGCCGCCGGTGGCCGCCACCAGGTCGTGTGGCACCTGGCGTGGACCCTGGGCACCTTCCACCACCGACGCGGGCGCCGCCACGACGACCTGACCGCGTGGCGGGCCGCGCTCGACGCCGCGGCGTTCCTGCCCGACGCGACCCACCGCATCGCGGCCCACCGGCTCCTCGGCGACGCCCACGCCGAACTGGGACGGCACGACGAGGCCGTCGCCCACCTGCACGAGGCGCTGGCGCTGGCCGAACACCACCACGACCCCGTCCAGCGGGCCACCACGCACCACGCCATCGCGGAGGCGTGGGAGTCCCAGGGCGACGACCGGCGGGCGCTGGAGCACGTCCACCACGCACTCGACATCTACCGCACCCTCGACCACCCGGTGTGGGAGGCCGAGGCGCTCAACGCGGTGGGCTGGTTCGCCGCCCGCCTGGGCGACTACGACACCGCCCGCGACCACTGCCGGAACGCGCTGACCCTGTGCCGCCGACACCACCACCTGGACGGCGAGGCGGCCACCCTCGACAGCCTGGGCTACATCGAGCACCACACCGGCCGCCACCAGCGAGCCGTCCACCACTACCACCAGGCCCTCGCCCTGTACCGCACCCTGGGCAACGCCAGCGAGGCCGCCAACACCCTCGACAACCTCGGCCACCCCCACGCCGCCCTCGGCACCCACGACCAGGCGCGCGCGGCGTGGCGGGAAGCGGTCGAGCTGTACCGGGAACAGGGCCGTGACGCCGACGCGGAACGCGTGCAGCGGCAGCTCGACGACCTGCACGGTGCGGCGGACGCCGGCCGGGGCACCGCGTGAGCCGTCAGGGGCGGCGGGAGACCGCGCGCGTGATCGGGGTGACGAGTCGGGTGGTGGCGGCGGTCGACGGGTCGGGGGACGTCGTGCGGCTGTGCGGGCCCGGCACCGAGCTGGTGGCGTGGGGTGCCGCGGCACGGGGGTGCACCTCGGAAATGCGGCTGACCAGCTCGGCCAGCGGTGGCGGGTCGTGCGCGAGGGCGTGAACGGCGGGCAGGTGGTGTGCGATCGCGCCGTGCACGGAGAGGCGATCGCCTCCGAACCGCTTGCGGACGGGCTCCTGCGTCGCGATTCCACGCGACGGTCAGTCCCTCGCCAGACGGTAGACGCCTCGGCTCACTCGTTCCAGGTCGTCGTAGGTGGTGGAAGCGTGGTCCGGGGCGTCGCGGCACAGGTGCGAGGTGACCATGGTGCGGACGGTGGACTCGGCGTAGCCGCTGTGCCGCCTGGTCATCTCGGCAACGATCTCGGCCAGCGTGAAGGTGGACGCGCCGGACCTGCCGAGCACGGCTCGCACCGCGTCGAGGATCTCCCGGCGCGCACCTGCCCGAGCGGCGGCAGAACTCGGCGGCGGCGGCGCGGCGGCGACCGGGTTCGGCCACCGACCCAGGTCGGGCCTGCTCGCGCTCGCGCTGTCGACCTGCGGGTCGACGTGGTAGACGGCCAGGCGGAGGGTGTCGTCGACCGGGATGAGTGCGAAACGCGTCGCGGTGACGGGATGCTTGGTCAGGTCGGTGCCGACGGCGATCGACGCCGTCGCGGGCAGGCTCGCGATGGCAGCGGGGGTCAGCGTGACGGTGTCGGTGTCCAGGTCGATTCCGTGCCGCCTCGCGACGCCCGCCATGTACCCGCGCAGGCGGGCTCCCTCGACGTAGACGAAGATCCGGTCGACCTCGCCGGGGTAGGCGGCCAGCCGGTAGAAGTCCTTGAGGACCTCGCCCATGGTCATCGTCCACGGGGCGTTCCACCCGTTCGGTTCTCGGGGGAACTTGAACTCGACCAGCGCCGCCGGACGATCCCGTCCCACCACCAGGTCGACCCGCGAGCCCTTCAACGTCGGGTGCGGTGCCTCGACCCGCAGCCCGGTCGCGTCGACACCCGCCGCCACCAAGGCTCGTGCGGTGGAGAACCGCACCACGTCCTCCGTGAGCACCCCGCGCAGTCCGCTTCGCAGGTGGCCCCGCAGCTCGGCGGCTACCGCCGTCCACACCGCGTCAAGCCACCACGGCCGCGCGCGCGGGCCGCCACCGGCTGCCGCGGGCATCACGTGCTTCCCATTCGCACCACCTATTCCACGTCGTTCCCCGGCGGTGGAGCGTTAGCCGCCGCGACGTCCTGTTCCGGGTTCGCGACATCCCGCCGATAGGGCAGGGCTATGGGGATCGATGCCATCAGGATTTGTGAGCAACCCTCGGACGTGGCAGGCGTCACCTTGGCAGGGTCGAGTTCTCGACTCGTTCAGCAGAGGGGTGACGGTGATGGTGAGCAAAGCGGTCCTGCTGGTTGCGGTACTGGCCTCGGCGGTCGTGGGGGTGCCCGCGGCGGCCTCGGCGGAGTCGGTCTGCGACACGGCGTGGGGGTCGGCGGCGAAGGTGGCCGCGCCCGGCGCGACCGGGGAGATGACCGACCTGCGGGCCGGGCGGCACGACTGCTACGACCGGGTGGTGTTCGACTTCCGGGGTACCAGCGAGGGGTTCCAGGTCGACTACGTGAGCGACGTGCACGAGGACGGATCGGGCAGACTCGTGCCGCTCCGCGGTGGGGCCAAGTTGCGGATCGTCGCGCACTCGCCCGCGTACGACGAGTCGTTCAACCCGACCTACACCTACGCCAACCGCGATGAACTGGTGGACGTGGCCGGGTACCGGACGTTCCGGCAGGTCGCGTGGGCGGGGTCGTTCGAGGGGCAGACGATGGTCGGGCTCGGCGTGCGGGCGCGGCTGCCGTTCCGCGCGTTCACCCTGACCGACAAACTGGTGGTGGACGTCGCGCACACCTGGTGAGCCCGCACGGGTGGTGGGCCGCGTCGCCGCGGCCCACCGCACCGGTCAGTGGACCTTGCGGATCCTGCGGAACGACAACCAGACCAGGCCGCCGCTCAGCACGAGGAACAGCCCGAGTTCCGTCCACTGCAACGGCCAGAAGCTGCTCGCCGAGTGGTACGTCACGCGCTGCCGGTAGCCCGCCTCGGAGGTCTTCGCCAGGCACGTCTCCAACTCGTCCCTGGCGACCCCGGTCGTGTGCAGCTTGATCATGCACGAGGCCAGCACCGGCGGCACCGCGGTCGGGTTGCCCGCCGCGTCCACCAGCGTGTTGTCGATCACCCACGCGTTCTCCGGACCGCGGACACCCACCTCCCGCACCCCGTCCTCGGGGCGGCCCGCGTTCACCAGGTAGACGTACTCCATGTTCTGCGGGGTGATCGCCACCGTCTCCTGCGTGGTGGGCAGCAGCAGGTCGCGCACCACGACCGGCACGGCGATCTGCACCGCGAGGAACACGGCCAGCGTCACGGCCATCGCCGGGAGCACCCGGCGCAGCAGGATCCCCGCGGCCAGACCGAGGGAGAACGCGAACAGCGCGTAGCCCGCGGGCGCCACGCCGCGCGCGCCGAACGTGACCGGGAGCAGGCGGCCCATCGCCTCCTGCGACGCGCCGCCGGCCCACCAGGTCACCGCGAGGCTCGCCAGGCCGGTGAGCAGCGCGGCCGCACCGCCCACGAGCACGACCTTCGTCGCGAGCCACCGCCCCCGCGTGATGCCCTGGTTCCACGCCAGGCTGTGGGTGCCCGCCTCCACCTCGCGCGCCACCATCGGCGCGCCCCAGAACGCGCCGAGCAGCGCGGGGAGCACGAAGATCGCGATGTTCCCCACGTAGTACAGGGAGTTCACGAGCGTGCTGGGGGCCGGGCCCGCCTTGCCCGCGACGGCGAAGAGCACCGCCAGCGCTCCCACCAGACCCACCATGGCGATGCCTTGGACGCGGAACTGCCGCAGGGTCAACCAGGTCATCGTGCCACCTCCAGTGCCCGCGCGGACTGCGCGGCTTCCATGTGGGCCAGCACGAGGTCCTCGATGGACACGTCGCTCACCGTCCACAGGGGATCGTCGATCGGGTTGTCCGCCTGCACCAGCAGGGTCGTCTGCCGCTCGGTGTGGCTCGCGTGCAGCACGTGCGCGCCGGGCACCTCCTCGCGCTCGGTCCGGGGGCCGGTCAGGCGGTGGTGGGTGGCCAGCAGGTCGTCCACGTCGCCCGCCATCCGCACCTGGCCCGTCACCAGCAGCACCAGGTGGTCGCAGACCCGTTCCAGGTCGGCGATCAGGTGCGACGACAGGACCACGCTCATGCCGGTGTCCGCGACGACCTCCATCAGGTCGCTGAGGAAGTTCCTGCGCGCCAACGGGTCCAGCGCGGCCACGGGCTCGTCGAGCAGCAGCAGCTCCGGCCGCTTGGCCACGCACAGCGTGAGCGCCAGCTGCGCGCGCTGACCGCCGGAGAGCGTGCCCGCCTTCTGCCGCGGGTCGAGCCCGAGGGCCGCCACGCGCTTCTCGGCGAGCGCGGCGTCCCAGCGCCGGTTCAGGGCCGCGCCCATCCGCAGGTGCTCTGCCACGGTCAGCTGCGAGTAGGTCGGGGTGTCCTGCGCGACGAACCCGACCTTCTCCAGCTGTTCCCTGCCGCTGCCCGGTGTTCCGCCGCACACCTCGATGGAGCCGGACGTCGGCTCCAGCATGCCCGCCGCGATGGTGAGCAGGGTCGACTTGCCCGCGCCGTTCTGCCCGATCAGGCCCGTCACCCGACCAGCGGGGACGTCGATCGTGCAGTTGTCGAGCGCGGTCCTGCGGTAGCGCTTGGTCAGCGCTGAGGTCCTCACGATTGAGGTCACTGATTCTCCTCGGTGGTGCTGTCGCGGAGGGAAGTGGTGAACAGGGCTTCGATGCCCTCGTCGTCCAGGCCCGCCGCACGTGCCTGCTTCAGCCAGAGGGCCAGGCCGCTGCGCAGCGGTGCCAGGTCCTCTGGCGCGGGGGAGGCCAGGGTGCCGATCACGAAGGTGCCGACGCCGGGGCGCGCGGACACCAGGCCGTCGTGCTCCAGTTCGCGGTAGGCCTTCAGGACCGTATTCGGGTTGATCGCCAGTGCCTTGACCACTTCCTTCACCTTGGGGAGCTGGTCGCCTTGCTGGAGCAGGCCCAGCCGCAACGCGTGCCGCACCTGCTGGACCACCTGCTGGTACGGCGACAGGCCGGACCTCGGGTCCAAGTGGAACTCGATCACTGGGGCGCTCCTGTTTAACTAGGTACCTAGCACTATAGGTGAATAGGCAGAGTCGACGTCAAGTCGGGGGAGCGGCTCAGCCGAGCCGCCGAGGGGAACGGGACCACCGGGTCAGGTCAGCCACGCCCGCCGAGTTCACGACGGCGCCGCGCACCCGGTCAGGGCGGTGGGAGGGCAGGGCGACGGCGCTCGGGAGGGTGTTTCCGGGCAGCGCGATCGCGGCCGTCGGCGGGCCGAGACCCGGTCGAGCCTCGTGACGGCTGCGCCGAGGACGTTCGCCGTCGGGGCGTGCTCCCGGTGCCGGGGCTCGCCGCGGGGTTCGTGCCCGCCACGCCCCTGGCGTGGTCGGAACGAGGCTCAGCCCGTTCCGGACGGCCCCGAACCCGCCGCCTCGACGACGTGCGCGGCGGACGTCTGGAGGTGAGCGCTGTCCACGTACCGGCGGACGCGGAACACCCTGCCCTCCCGGAGCGCGCGGACGCCGCGACCCGGTTGCTCACGACGGTGACGGTGCGGGCGGGCCGCCCTCGAACGCCGTCGCGGCCCGCTCACCGCCGGCGCGTGAGGGTCAGCCGGTGTCCGACGGCAGGTCCGGGTCGACCGGCAGGCCGTGGTGGCGGAACAGCGGCGGCAGGAAGCGCAGCATGAGCACCGACCAGGTCAGGTGGGTGATGAGCGGGGCCTGGATGCCGCCCGTCGCCCGGCGTTGCAGGCCGAACAGCGCCCCCATCACGCCCGACGCCAGCACCAGCGACGGGTTGCGGGTCGCGGTGGTCGCCAGCACGTACACCGCCGTGGACGTCACGACGGGACGTCGTCGACCGGCCGCCGCGTACAGCGCGCCGCGGAAGAAGACCTCCTCGGCTGCGCCGTTGAGCAGCGTCGTGGCCAGCACCGGGGCCGTCGAGCCGCGGTCGGCGTAGCGCAGGACCCGCGAGATGGCGCGGTCCAGGAACGGCACGTGCCTGCACACCAGGGCGCACCCGTAGAAGACGCCGAACGCGCCGACGCCCACCAGGACCGGTGTCACGACCGGTCGGCGCAGCGTGTCGCGGTAGCGCACCCGGCCCAGGTGCAGCGGGCCGGACGCGAGGCCGCCGACGACCCACGTGGCCGCGGTCGCCGCGGTCAGGCCGTAGAAGCGGGCCGAGTCCGGTGTGGACGACAGGGACGCGCCGAGCAGCCCGGCACCCGCCAGCGACGTCGCGGCGACCACCCGGCGGCGCCTGTGGAACACCTCGTCGGGCTCGTCGTGCTCGCGCGGGACCTTCTCGACCAGCCAGGCGGGAACCCGTGCGAGCAGCCGCTGCCGCAGCGTCATCCGCGGTCACCGCCGCGCCGGGCCTTGGCCCGCTCGCCCAGCGCGGTGAGCACGGCGGCGTCGAAGTCGGCCGGGGTGAACGGGACCAGCGAGCGGATCGAGTCGTCGCACACCACGACCTCGTTGGCCATCGAGTCGATCAGCGACCGCCCCGTCTGCACGTCCACGTCGGTGACCAGCGCCAGCCACCGCGAGGACAACCCGGGGGTGAGCAGCGGAACGGGCAGCACCGGCACGCGGCGGCCCTCGATCGCGGCGACCCGGCGCAGCATCTCGGCGTACTCCAGGACCTCCGGCCCGCCGATGTCGAACGGCCGCCCCTCGGTCTCCGGCACGCCCAGCACCCCCACGAGGTAGCGCACGACGTCGGCGACGGCGATCGGCTGGCAGCGGGTGCGCACCCAGCGCGGCGCGACCATCGCGGGCAGGTGCTCGACGAGCTGGCGGGTCATCTCCCACGAGATCCCGCCGTGCCCGATGACGATCCCGGCGCGCAGGGTCGTGACCGGCACCCCCGAGCCCGCGAGCAGCGACTCCACCTCCCGGCGGCTGCGCAGGTGCTCGGACAGGTCGTCGGAGTCGTTGCCCAGGCCGCCCAGGTAGACGATCCGGCGCGTCCCGGCGTCCGCCGCGGCCTTGGCGAAGGTCCGGGCGGCCTCGGCGTCGCGGTCGGCGAAGCGCGGGTCGTCCAGCGAGTGGACCAGGTAGTAGGCGACCTCGGCGCCCTCCAGCGCGTCGGCCAGCGAGTCCGGGTCGTGCACGTCGCCCCGGACCGCCGTCCCCGCGCCCCGGTAGTCCTCCGGGTGGCGCGTCATGGCGCGCACGTCGTGCCCCTCCTCCACGAGGACGGGGCAGAGCCTGCCGCCGATGAATCCCGACGCTCCGGTCACGAGTACGCGCACGACCACCAGCCTGTCGCACCGGGCCGGGTTCCGCCGAACGGCGCCGGGCACGCCGCCCGGCCCGCGGCCGGGGCACTACCCTCCCGCGCATGGTCGAAGACGACGCCCTCCGCGCCACCAGGGAGGCCTACGACGCCGCGGCCCCGACCTACGCGCGGCTGTTCCGCGACGCGCTGCGCGACCGGCCGCTCGACCGGGCGATGCTGAGCGTGTTCGCCGAGGTCGTGGGGGACGGCAGGGTCGCGGACCTGGGCTGCGGGCCGGGCGACGTCACCGCCCACCTGGACGGGCTGGGACCGGCGGTGTTCGGCGTCGACGCCTCTCCCGCGATGATCGAGCTGGCCCGCCGGGCCTACCCGCGGCTGCGGTTCGACGTGGGCTCGATGGCCGCGCTCGCCATCGAGGACGACGCGCTGGCCGGCGTGCTCTCGCGGTGGTCCGTCATCCACACCCCGCCGCCGGACCTGCCCGCCGTCCTGGCGGAGTTCCACCGGGTGCTGGCGCCCGGCGGTCACCTCCTGGTGGGGTTCTGGGCGAGCGGGGACCCGGACCACCCGACCGAGGTCTTCGACCACGCGGTCGCGCCCGCCTACCGGTGGTGGCCCGACCACCTCTCGTCGCTGCTGCGCGAGGCCGGGCTGGCCGAGGTGGCGCGGATGGTGCGCGAGCCCCAGCCCGCCGACCGGAGGCAGTTCCAGGAGGTCAACCTGCTCGCCCGCAAGGCACGGCCGGACGCGCTGGACCACGACCTCCCGTCCAGCGGTTGAGCGCGTCCTCCCTCCGCTCCCGAGGACTCCGTTCACCGGTGGGGCCGTCATCGACCGGCGAACGGAGCCGGTACCCACGACCGGGTGGACCGGGCCTGACCACGGCCCGCGAACTCGCCCGTGCCCGGTCCGGCGACCTCGACGTCCTGATCGACAACGCGTGTTGACGTGCCCGCCGCTCGCCCTGCTCGTCGTGGTCGGCACCGACCGGTTCGCCACCGAGTCCCGCCGATCGAGGTCGGGGGTCGGGAATAACGGAGGCCCCGCGATCGTTGGGGTGGGGCATGTCGGACGAAACTGTGGCACTCAGCCCCACCTCGTGGGTGCAGGACCAGACGAAGAAGATCCTGGAGACGGGGACCACGGAGGGGATCAGGGTCCTCGGAGCGCCGATCGTGCTGCTGACGCTGCGCGGTGCGAAGACCGGAGCGCTGCGCTACACGCCCGTCATGCGGGTGGAGCACGACGGCCGGTACGCGGTCGTGGCGTCCAAGGGCGGTGCCGCCGAGCACCCGACCTGGTACTACAACATCAAGGCGCACCCCGAGTTCGCGTTGCAGGACGGGACCGTGACGAAGACCTACGCCGCCCGCGAGGTCGAGGGCGACGAGCGCGCCGAGTGGTGGGAGCGCGCCGTGGCGGCCTTCCCGTCCTACGCGGAGTACCAGACGAAGACCGACCGGCAGATCCCGGTGTTCGTGCTGGAGCCGAAGGACGCCTGACCACCCGCTGAGGCTCGACCCGCGGCCGGGCCGGTGCACCGAGCACCGGCCCGACGCGCGCGGTGCGCGTCACGTCCGGCCGCGCGGCGTCCCCGAAGGGCTCGCGCACCCGGCCGCCCGGACCGGCTGGGCCGCCTTCGAGCACGCCGTCCAGGCCTGGGCCCCCGACCCCTCGCCGGGTGTGGACGCGCAACTCCTCCGAGCCTTCGCCGATCTGCGCGCCCTCTCCGGGGCGGCCCCCGGTCGTCCCGACGGCGACCGCCCGCCCGCGCGGTCAGAGCTGCCCGCGCCCGCGTGGGGTCTCGGTCCTCGACCTGCGGCGGGCCGTGCCGACGGCGAGGTGGTAGGTGTCGGCCACGTCCGCGGCGACGCGGTTCCACGAGTACCGGCTGCGGACGCGGTCGACGCCCGTGGCCGAGTAGATCCCGCGCCGCGTCGGATCGCCGAGCAGGCGCCGCAGGGCCCGGCCGAGCGCGACCGGGGCGCGCGGCGGGACGAGGCTGCCGGTCAGCCCGTCGACCACGATGTCGGCCAGCGCGTCCACCGCCGACGCGATCACCGGGACGCCGCACGCCATCGCCCGCAGGGCGGCGATGCCCGACGGTTCGTGCCGCGGCACGTGCACCGCGATGTCGGACGAGCGCAGCAGCGCGGGCAGGTCCTGGCGCTCGACGCGCCCGAGGAACCGCGTCCGGTCGGCAACGCCGTGGTCGCGCGCGTGCCGGGCGAGCCCGCGCAGCTCGGGTGTCTCGTACCGGAAGGGCGAGCGGAAGGGGCCGACGAACAGCAGTTCGGCGTCGGGAACACCGGCCACCGCCTCGACGACCGCGCGGAAACCGCTGTGGGGCACCAGTTCGCCCAACGCGACCACCCGGCGCAGCGGGCCGCGGACGGCGCGGGGGCCCTCGGGGCTGAACCTGTCGGTGTCGACGCCCCACGGCACCAGCGACACGCTCGTGGCGGGCACCCCGCTGCGCACGAGTCCCCGCTTCTCGTCACCGCTGGCGGTGATGACGTGGTCGGCGGCCAGCGCCATCAGCAGTTCCAGGTTCGCCCGGCCTCCGACGCCCCGGCCGATCTCGCGCTCGACCGCGTGGAGCCCGTGCCGCTCGGCGACCTTGAGCCCGTGGAACGACTGCACGAGCGGCGCGTCGCACTCGCGGACCGCCAGCCCCGACATCCACGAGTGGAGGTGGACGACGTCGGGGACGTGGTCGACCCACCGGTGGTCGAGCCAGGCCGCGAACCCGTCCAGGCAGGACAGCAGGGCCTCCTGCGACAGGGGGAAGGGCGGCCCGGCGGGCACGCGCACGAGCCGGTACCCGCGTCGGGTGCGCGCCACGTCGGGGAGTTCGGGGGAGTCGCGGCGGATGTGCAGCGTGACCGCGTGGCCCGAGCGGCTCAGCGCCGCGGCGAGGTCGGCGATGTGGGTCCGGTACTCCGTCGACTCCGCCTCCCACGACGCGGCGACGAAGTCGATCTCCAGCGGTCGCGGCGCCGTGCGCGTCGCGGAGGCCTTCGACGGCGTCGCGGCGGTGGGGCGGGCCGCCGTCCGGGAGACGACCTCGATGGAGGCGGCGACCTCGTCCAGGCCGGAGCGGCGGGCCAGTTCGGTCAGCCGCGCCCGCGCCCGCTCCTCGTCGAGACCCAGGTCCGCCATCAGGATCCCGAGTGCCTGGCCCACGACGGCCCGGTGGTCGACCTCCTCCGGCCGCCGCGCGGCGGGCACCGCCACGGTGTCCGGGACGGGTGCGGCGTCGTGGTCGACCAGTGCGGAGTGGTCGGCGGGTGCGGGGTGCCCGGCCGGCGCGGGGTGCTCGCTCACCACGCGCAGCGGCACGCCGCGCCGGTCGCACTCCCGGCCGAACGCCAGCAGCACGGCCACGCCCGCGTCGTCCAGCAGCCGGATCCCCGTCAGGTCCACCACGATCGCGCCCGACCCCGCGACCGCCGCGCGGGCGCGGTCGAGGCTTTCGGCGAGGAGACCCGCCGCGGCCGGACCCACCTCGCCCGCCATCGCCAACACCACGTCACCGCTCGAACTCACCGTCAGGTCCACGTGCAGCATGGTGGCCTCCGTCGTTCCGGATCGTGGTCGCCTGAAACGACCGATCGGCCACGGTTGGCTGCTCAATCGGACCGTTTACCAGTCTTATCACCGTCGGTAGTGCTCGGTGTCGGGGAAGGGCATCGCTACCCGGATGGGTGCATACCCCGATGAAGCGGGACCAACCGCACTGCGGACACCTTCGCCGCGGATGCCCTGGCAGGGGTTCCGATGCCGGTCGGCGGGCGGGCCTCGGCCGTGATGTGCGGCACGGCGCCAACGGTCAACAAGATAGGGGTGGTGGCCCCTCGCTCACGGCTTTCGCGACAAAGGGTTGATATCGGACACATTCCGGAATTCGTGGTCACCACGTTATGACCGGCGCTGATGCGGAATTCCATCCCATGTGGCAGCAGTTCGTGTCAACCATCCGGTATTGCCAGTTTTTCGCCATTTCCACCGCGTGCTCGAACATTTGCCCCCACCGCTGTCGCCGTGCATCCTTGCGTTCGGCAACTAGTTGCGCTCGTCAACCAACAGCTCGTCGTGCGGAGGAACACCATGGCTCCCCACAGCTCCGCGAGGCCGAAGGCCGAGCTGGACCTCGCGGACCAGCTCGGCCACGAGCTCGTGCGCTTCGTCCGCCTGATCAACAGAACGAAGTCGCAGGTCATCAAGCAGGGTCCGGACGGGATCGAGCGGATGGCGTACGCGATGCTCTTCACCCTCATCCACGAGGGCCCTCAGCGGGCCAGCTGGCTGGCCGAGTCGCTGCACTCGGAGATCTCCACGATCAGCAGGCAGTCGAGCCTGCTGGTCCAGCACGGGCTGCTCGAACGCCAGTCCGATCCCAAGGACGGCCGGGCCTGCCTGCTGGCGCCCACGGCCGAGGGGCTGCGGGTGTTCGAGGAGAACCGCAAGCAGCGCAACCAGTGGCTGGCCGAGGTGCTGGAGGACTGGGCGGACGACGACCGCCAGAACCTGAACCGGCTGTTCGGCAAGCTCAACGCGGGCATCGAGAAGAACTCCGCGCAGTTCGCGGACAACACCGAGGTGTCACAGGCCAGGGGGGCTTCCACATGACTTCCACCGTCGAAGAACGCGAGCGGGTGTCCGAAGTGGAGGAACCGCCGCGGCTGACCCACCGCCAGATCGTCACGATCCTGAGCGGCCTGGTGTGCGGCATGTTCCTCGCGGCGCTCGACCAGACCATCGTCGGCACCGCGATCGTCGAGATCGCCAACGACCTGGACGGCTTCGACCTCCAGGCGTGGGTGAGCACGGCGTACCTGATCACCTCGACGATCGTCACGCCGATCTACGGCAAGCTGTCCGACATCTACGGCCGCAAGCCGTTCTACCTGGTCGCGATCACGATCTTCGTCGGCGGCTCGCTCGCCTCGACGTTCGCGCAGTCGATGTACGAGCTGGCGGCGTTCCGCGCGGTGCAGGGCCTCGGCGCGGGTGGCCTGATGTCGCTGGCGATGACCATCATCGGGGACATCGTCCCGCCGCGCGAACGCTCGCGCTACCAGGGCTACATCATGACCGTCTTCGGTCTGTCCACGGTGCTCGGACCGGTCCTCGGCGGTCTCCTCGCGGGCTTCGACTCCCTCGGCGGCGTCGCGGGCTGGCGCTGGGTGTTCCTCATCAACGTCCCGATCGGCATCATCGCGCTGATCGTGGTCGCCAAGGTGCTGAACGTGCCGCACGAGCGGCACGACCACCGGATCGACTGGTGGGGCGCGCTGACGCTGGTCGTCGCGGTCGTGCCGTTCCTGCTCGTCGCGGAGCAGGGCCAGAAGTGGGGCTGGGGCGACGAGCGGTCGATCTACTGCTACGCCGTCGGCAGCGCGGGCGTCCTCGCCTTCACCCTGGTCGAACGGGGCATGCGGGACGCGGCGCTGATCCCGTTGCGGCTGTTCAAGAACTCGACGTTCAGCATGGCGATCCTGGGCAGCGTCATCGTCGGCGTCGCGATGTTCGGCGCGATCACGATGATGCCGCAGTTCCTCCAGGTCGTGCAGGGCCACACGCCGACCAAGTCCGGCCTGCTGATGCTGCCGCTCATGGCGGGCATCATGATCAGCTCGATCCTGTCCGGTCTGGTCACGTCGAAGACCGGGCGGTACAAGGTCTTCGCGATCCTCGGCACCGTGCTGATCGCGGGCGGCTCGTTCCTCTTCGCGCAGGTGGACTACGACTCCGCGCTGTGGCACCCGCTGGTCGCCGCCGCCGTCATCGGGCTCGGCCTCGGGCAGTGCATGCAGACGCTGGTCCTCGCCGCGCAGAACGCGGGCCCGCGCAGCGACATGGGTGCCTCCACCGCGTCGGCGACGTTCTTCCGCCAGATCGGTGGCACCGCCGGTGTCGCGGTGTTCCTGACGATCCTGTTCACCGTGCTGCCGGGCAACATCACCAGGGCGTTGGGCGACGAGGTGCCCGCGGGCTCCGGGGACCGGCTCCCGGACCTGGCGAGCAACACCAGCGGCATCCGGGACCTGCCGGAGGCGATCCGCACCCCGGTGCTGATCGGCTTCACCGAGTCGATCACCACCGTGTTCTACGTCGCGGGTGCCGTGGCGCTGCTGGCCACGCTGGTGCTGCTGGCCATGAAGGAGATCCCGCTCGCCGCCGCGGGGGCGGCCCCGGCCCCGACCGGTGTCGAGCCGACCGCGGTCGCGCCCGCCGTCGCCGCTCCCGCCCCCGTCGAACAGGCCGGTGTCGAGCCGATCGCCGTCCCGCGGGCCGACGACGAGCCGACCGAGGTCATGGAGGCGATCAAGGTCGCCGTGGCGGCCGACGGCGGCCCTGCCCTGATCGGCGGGTGGCTCTCGGCACCCGAGGGGTTCGAGCCCGGTGACCACCGCCGCTCCCCGGAGCAGGCACCGCCGCCCGCCGACCGCGGGGGAGCCGCACCCCCGCTCCAGCGGCGGCGCCCGCTCAACCGCTTCGACGGCGCGTTCGGCACCCCGACGCGGGAGCGGCGCCAGGAGGCCCACGGGGCACCGGTGACCGGGCACGTGCGCAGGCAGGACGGCACCCGCGTGCCCGGCGCGGCGGTGGCCCTGCTCGACCGGTTCGGCCGCCAGGTCTCCCGCGGCACAGGCGGCCCCGACGGGAGCTACTCCGTGCGCAGCCGGGGCCCCGGCGACTACGTCCTCATCGTGTCCGCGCAGGGGCACCAGCCGCAGGCCTGGAACGTCGTGGTCGGCGGCGGCCCCGAGGCGGTGGACGTCACGCTGGTCGGCGCGGGCGAGGTGACCGGCACCGTCACGGCGACCGCGACCGGCGCTCCGGTCGCGAACGTGACCGTGACGCTGATCGACTCCCGCGGCGAGGTCAACGGGGCCTCCATCACCACCGCGAACGGCGCCTACGCCTTCCGCGAGGTCGGGGCCGGGACGTACACGCTGATCGTCAGCGGGCCGGGCTTCCGGTCGGCCGCCGTGCCGCTGACGATGCCCGCGGGCGGCGCGCTGCACCACGACGTCGCGCTGCTCAACTCGGTGCTGCTGTCCGGCGTCGCCAGGACGGTGGGCGACAAGGTCGTCCCGGACGCGCGGATCACCGTGCTCGACCGCGACGGCAACGTGGCCGCGGTGGCGTGGACGGACGGCGAGGGCCGGTACGTCGTGCGGGACCTGCCCTCGGGTGCCTACACGGTGGTCGCGAGCGGCTACCCGCCCGCGAGCAGCGAGGTGGTGCTCGCGGACGGCGAGGCCGACCACGACGTGCGCCTCGGTCACGCGCTCGACGCCAGGGCCCCGGCCGGGTCGTAGGACGTCCACAGTGGACGGTCGGGGGGCGCCGCGGCGCGCCCCGACCGCCGTCACCAGTGCCAGGCCTCGCCGCCGACGTTGGTGATCGTCCTCTGCAACACGGAGATGGTGGTCGCGTACTCCTCGGTGGTGATGCCCCGCATCCGCTCCTCGTGCAGCACCTTCTGCACGGCGGCGGCGCGCTCGAACCGCTCGGTCCCGACCTCCGACAGGTGCAGCGCCGCGCCGTCGACCCGGATCCAGCCCTTCTCGACCGCCCCGTCGATGGCCGACTCGATGGCGGCCGGGGTGTCGTTCGACCCGATCGTCTCGACCACCACGGCCCGGTCGACGCCGTCCGGGTACCGGGAGAGCTGGTGGAGCACCCACCACTCCGGTTGTGCCACCCCGCTCTCCTCCAGGGCGCCGCGGATGCGGGCGCGGATCGCCTCTCCCGCGCGGAAGGTCCAGAACCCGATCGGCTGATCAGCGGGTGGCTGCATGGGTGGTCGCGTCATGCGAAGAACGCTAAGACCTCGACCAAAGTAGAGGTCAAGTCGGTGCGCCGGACATCGGCTACGGTGGTCGCGTGCGCTGTTCCGCCGCCGCGCGCACCAGGACCGCCCGCGGGCGGCAGCCGGGCGGGCCGCCGGTTCGTCCCGCCGGAACGGGGAAGCCATGTCCCACCAAGGAGATCCTCGGCACGGAGCACCTGCCGTCGTCCCCGACCGGCTCGCGCGGTCGGCGCGGGCGCTGGGTGCCGTCGGGCGGGCGTGGTTGGCCGACCTGCCCGCCCTGGTCGCGAGCCTGGAGGCCGACTGGTCGATCACCGTCGGCGCGCCGCTGGAGGGTGGTCAGGCCGCGTACGTCGCCGAGGCGGTGACGCGCGCGGGCACGCCGGTCGTGCTCAAGGTGTCGATCCCGCCGGGGATCGACGCGTTCGCCCCCTTCGACCGGGTGCTGTCCGCCCTGCTGCTGGCGGGCGGTGACCCGTACGTCGGGCTGCTCCGCCACGACGTCCCGCGCCAGGCCCTGCTGCTCGAACGCCTCGGCCCACCGATGGCGGACCTGGGCTGGACCGTCGAGAGCCAGGTGGACGCGCTGGCGCGCACCGCCGCCCGCGGGTGGCGCCCGGTCCCGGACGACGGCCGGTTCCCCGACGGTGCGGAGGCGGCCCGCTGGCACGTGGACTTCATCCCCTCGACGTGGGAGGCGCTGGCCCGCCCGTGCCCCGAGGCGGTCGTGGACCTGGCCGTCGCCTGCGCCACCGCCCGCGAGGCCGCCGCCGACCCCGGCCGGGCGGTGCTCGTGCACGGCGACGTGCACGCGTTCAACGCCCTGCGGGGAGCGGGTGCAGGCTTCCGGCTCGTCGACCCGGAGGGGCTCGCCTCCGAACCCGCGCACGACCTCGGCGTGGTCCTGGCCCGCGGTGTGCGGGAGTGGATCGACGGGCTCGCGGCGAGCGACCCGCGGCGGGCGGTCGAGACGATGGCACGGGGCTGCCGGCACCTGGGTCGGCTGGCCGGGGTCGACCCGGAGGCCGTCCGGCAGTGGGCGGTCACCGAGGTGGTCTCCACCGGGCTGTTCCTGTTGGGACTCGGCCACGACGGGGAGGCGGAACCGTACCTCCGCGCGGCGGGCGGGCTCGCCGCGGCGGCCCGGTGACGACCGGCCCGACACCCCAGGAGCGGCGGAGGTTTTCGCGGACGGCCGCCACTGCTCCCCGCGGGTGGACATCGGACCGGGATCGCCGCGGCGGTATGCACGGGAGCGTGATGTCGTTAGCCTGCAACACATGATCGCCACAGTGGTGTGGGGTACCGGGAACGTCGGTCGTGCCGCGATTCGCGCCGTCGACGCCCATCCAGCGCTGAAACTGGCCGCCGTGCTCGTCCACAACCCCGACAAGGTCGGCCGCGACGCGGGCGACCTCGCCGGACTCGACGTGGAACTCGGGATCGCGGCGACCGACGACGTCGACGCGGTGTTGGCCGCGAGCCCCGGTGCCGTGGTGTACGCGGCGTCCGGCGACATCCGGCCCGACGACGCCCTCGCCGACATCACCAGGGCGATCCGGGCCGGTGCCGTGGTCGTCACGCCCTCGCTGTACGCGCTCTACGACCGGCACGGCGCCCCGCCGGAGCTGAGGGACCCGGTGCTGGCCGCCGTCGAGGCGGGCGGGGGTTCGCTGTTCGTCTCCGGTGTGGATCCGGGCTGGGCGAACGACGTGATGCCGTTGCTGGTCAGCGGGTTGGGCAGCGTCGTGGACGGGATCCGCTGCCAGGAGGTCTTCGACTACTCCACCTACGACCAGCCCGACGCGGTGCGGTTCCTGATCGGCTTCGGCCAGCCGATGGACTACCAGGCGCCGATGTTGATGGAGACGGTCCCGACGATGGTGTGGGGCGGGCAGATCCGGCTGATGGCCAGGGCGCTGGGCGTCGAGCTGGACGAGATCCGCGAGACCGTGGACCGGCGCGCGCTCGACGACACGGTGACCACCAGGACCATGGGCGAGTTCGAGGCGGGCACGCAGGGCGCGGTCCGGTTCGAGGTGCAGGGCATCGTCGGCGGTGAGCCGCGCATCGTCGTCGAGCACGTCACGCGCATCCACCCGTCGTGCGCGACGGACTGGCCGCTGCCGCCCTCCGGTTCCGGCGCGCACAAGGTGATCATCGAGGGCCGTCCGCGCATCGAGGTCTCGATCGAGGCCGACGACGAGGGCGAGAACCGGTCCGCGGGAGGCAACGCGACCGCGGTCGGCCGCCTGGTGAACGCCGTCGACTGGCTCGTGGAAGCCGATCCCGGACTGTACGACGCCCTGGACGTCCCGCTCCGCCCCGCGGCGGGCAAGATCGGAAGGACACCGCGATGAACGTCGACATCCCGCCGGGCAAGGACCCCATCGGCTACGTGTGGGGCGAGATGGTCCCCGGCATCGGGGTCGCCGCCTCCAACTTCTCGCTGTCGGTGTACAGCCACACCACCTTGGGGCTGCGCGAGTTCGAGGCGGCGCGGCTGCGGATCGCGCAGATCAACGGGTGTCTGTTCTGCCTGGACTGGCGGACCGACCGGGACGGTCAGAAGGTCGAGGAGGGGTTCGCCGACGCGGTGACCCAGTGGCGCACCACCGACGCCTTCGACGACCGCACCAGGCTGGCCGCGGAGTACGCCGAGCGGTACGCACTGGATCACCACGGTCTCGACGACGAGTTCTGGTCTCGGATGACCGCGCACTACGGCCAGGTGGAGATCGTGGAGCTGAGCATGAGCATCGGCGCCTGGCTCGCGTTCGGCAGGCTGAACCGCGTTCTGGGCCTCGACGCGGCGTGCGTGCTGCCCAAGCCCTGAGGCGGGGTTCGCCCCGGACCACCGTCACAGGTCGGTGGCGATGATCTTCTCGATGTTCCGCTCGGCGAGAGCGGTGATGGTGACGAACGGGTTCACGGTGGTGTTGCCGGGGATCAGCGCGCCGTCGACGACGTAGAGACCGGCGTACCCGTGCAGGCGGCCGTAGTTGTCGGTGGCCCTGTTCAGCACGGCGCCGCCGAGGGGGTGGTAGGTCAGGTGGTCGCCCCAGATCTTGTAGACGCCGAACAGGTCGGTCCGGTAGATCGTCCCCTCCTTGGAATTGATCTTGTCGAAGATCGTTTTGGCGGCGTCGATCGACTGCTGCTTCCACGCGGTCTGCCAGTTCAGGTCGACCCTGCCCGCGGCGGCGTTCCAGGAGAACTCGGCGCGGTGGGTGTTCTTGGTGATCGACAGGTAGAACGAGGCGTAGGTCTCGATCCCGGTCGGTAGCGGCGCGACCTCGGCGAACGCGCCCCCGGCCGCCCAGTTGTCGATCCCGGCGGTGGGGATGGACGACTGGAGGTCGCCGGTCGGGTCCCACAGGTGGTTGGCCCGGCCGCACATGACGTTGCCGTTGTCGCCCCAGCCCTTGCCGACCTCGGCGCTCAGGTTCGGCAGCGCGCCGGTCGACTTCAGCTTGACCAGCAGCTTGCTGGTGCCGACGCTGCCCGCCGCGAAGAACACCCTGGCCGCGGTGACGGCCTTGGTGGTCACCGTGTCGCCGTTGGTGTTGAGCTGGTCCATGGTGACCGTGTAGCCGCCGCCCGTCGCGGGCACGACCGAGGTGACCCTGTGCAGCGGGGAGATGGTGACCCTGCCGGTCGCCCTGACCTTCGCGAGGTAGGTCTTCTGGAGCGACTTCTTGCCGTGGTTGTTGCCGTAGAGGATCTCCCCGGCCAGCGCGGACTTCGTGGCGGTCCCGGCCGCCTCCTGCTTCATGTAGTCCCAGTCGTACACGGTGGGCACGAAGACGAACGGGAAGCCGGACCGCTGGGCGTGCTTGCGGCCGACCCTGGCGTACTGGTAGCACGCGGTGGTGTCGAACCAGGCCGGGTCGATGTAGGCGACCCCGAGTTCGGCGTTGGCGCGCGGGTAGTAGACGTCGTACATCTCCCGCGGGTCCACCGACGGCAGGACGCCGCCGAAGTGCTCGCGCTTGGGCGTGACGGCCATGCCGCCGTTGACGAGCGAGCCGCCGCCGACGCCGCGGCCCTGGTAGACGGTGATGCCGCTGAAGTCCTCGGCGTCGAGGATCCCGGTGTAGCGGGGGATCGTCCGGTCGATCGGGAAGCCCAGGAAGTTGCTCAGCGGCTGCTTCGTCCTGGTCCGGAGCCAGAACGACCGCTGGTCGGGGTTCGTCGTGTTGGCGAAGACCTTGCCGTCCGCGCCGGGGGTGTCCCACGCCATGCCCATCTCGACCATGTGCACGTCGACGCCCGCCTCGGCGAGGCGCAGCGCCGTCACGGAACCGCCGTACCCGGTGCCGATCACCAGGGCGGGGACGGTGGCCGCGTCGGCTATCGCGGTGGGCGCGGAGGCGGCCCCCACCGGTGCCGCTGAAGCCTGGCCGGTGAGGGCCACGGCTCCCAGAATAGAACTTGTTCCAGCGATGAAGGTACGGCGGGAGATTCCCCCGGAGTCATTGTCACACGTCATTGTGCGGGCCATGTGATGTTCCTCACTCTTGACTTATAAGAACAAGTTATACCGGTGCTTGCGTGGTTAGTCACTACCTAGTAGTGCGCCGCCGTGCCCGACTCGCCCCGGTGGGCGTCGAGGACGAACGGCCGCAGCTCACGGGGGACCTCCCCGTGCCAGGGTCTGCCGTCGAGGGCGCACCAGCGGCGGGCGGTCTCCTCGGTGATCACCACGCCGTCGTCGAGCCCGCCCAGCACGAAGCCGTCGGCCAGGCGCAGGAGCGTCCGGTAGGGACTGCGCCGCGGTCCGCCGTCGGGCACGGCGGGGGCGGGAACCGCGCGCACCGGAGCGGACCAGGCGGACAGCAGCGTGGTCGCCGACAGGTGGCCCGCCAGCCACAGGCGGTGGCGCACCACGGTTTCCGGGTCGCGCCCGCCGAGCCCGAACAGGTCTCCGTCGTCGAGCAGGCCCGCGAGGTCCGGGTGGTTCGCCATCCGGCGCCACAGGAACTTGTCGCCGAGGTAGAGGTCGTCCAGCCCGACCAGCGCGACCTCCAGCGCGCACCGCAGGGTCGCCTCCGCCGCGGCCAGCGCGGTCAGGTGGTCCCCGGTCCGCACCGCGCCCGACGCGTCCTCCAGCAGCGAGGTCTGCCGCGCCGACCACATCGCCATCAGCCACCGCCGCAGCACGGTGCGGTCCAGCCCGGCCAGGAGGTCGTGGCCCGCCGCCGTGGCGAAGACCCGCTCGCCGATGACCAGCCGGATCGTGCGCGACCAGTCGTAGTACTCGTACTGGGTGGCCCACAGGTCCCTGCGGTCGGCGATCCGCACCGGGAACCCCGCCAGCCGCTCCCCGAAGCCGCGGACCTGCGGCACCGTCAGCGGGTTCACGTCGATCCGCACGCCGTAGCGCTCCTCCAGCTCCGCCGACGGGGGCAGGTGGGCCCGGAACGCGGTCCTGGTCTCCTCGTCGGGCAGCAGCACGTACACGTCCAGGTCCGACTCGGCGTGCCCGAGGCCCGCCGCCCGGCTGCCGCTGAGCACGACCGCCCCGATCCGCTCCCGGTGGGGGAGGCGGGTCGCGAGGAGGTCCGCGGCGACCTCCCGGTGCCGCGCGGTGAACCCGCGGTCCGGTGTCACGCCAGCTCCTCGCCGATCAGGGACAGCGCCGCCCGGACGTTCTCCTCGACGGGCCGGTCGGTCATGTCGACCGTCAGCCACCCCCGGTCGGCCGCCACGGTGGCGTAGAGCTGCTGCGCGCGGTGCTGGAACGAGGTGAACGTCGCCCGCGGCCGTCCCGCCAGGCCCAGGTGCTCGGAGAAGCCGAACCGGCCGTGCTGGGCCAGCCGCCGCCGGGAGGCCAGCGCGGGCTCGCCGCGGACGAACACCCCGAGCGTCGGCCGGGGGAGCACCTCGGTGGCGTAACCGAGGAAACGGGTGCCGTCCCCGCCCGCCGCCTCGGCGATCAGCGCCGCCTTCACGGCGGTCTTCAGCCCGTGGCCGTCCTGCACCAGCACCTCGCCCCCGGCCAGCGCGGGCGCCACGACGAGCTGGTGCAGCAGGAGTTCGGCGGACACGCCCAGCAGCCCGGCCGCCAGGATCGAGGCCGGGTCGTTCGAGGCCACCGGGATCGACCCCAGGGCCTCGTCCGGGTCCTCGACGTCGGCGGGCACCAGCGGCAGCGCCGGGTCGCCGCCGGGTGTCCTCGCGCCCGCGTACGCCGCCTGGAGGGCCGAGCGGTACACGGTGCGCAGCAGCGGGACGTCGGAGTCGGCCCGCAGGTAGTCCTTGAGGGAGACCAGCCGCACCCGCTCGCCCTCCTGCCGCAGCCGGGTCGCCAGGGCGGACGCGAGCGTCGACTTCCCGGCGCCGTCGATCCCCAGGAACGCGATGTGGCAACGCATCGCCCGAGCCTGTCCGGGTGCGCGCCCGGCCACATCGCCCATCCTGCTAGGGCGGCCACCGCACCGGGGACGTCCCGGCCGGACGACCGGCGACGGCGGTGTGCGCGGTGGCAGGCGTCGACCCGGTGCGCGCGGGGCCCACCCCGCTCACCGACGCCGGGGCGGTGGACCCGGCGAGTCCGTTCGGTGCGTCCGGGGTGTTCGAGAGGGCGGGTTCACGCCCGCGGCGCTGGAGGTCTGGCGCGGTTCACCGGTCCCCGCGCAGGTAGCGGGTGACCATGGCGACCAGCTCGTCCTCGAACGTCTCGACGGGGGTGGTGCGCGGGGCCGCCATGAACTTGTGCGTGTTGATCTCCACCGTGAGCAGGATGATCTCCGCGGCCACGGTGGGGTCGCCCACGCGCACGTCCGGGTGCCGGACGATGACGTCGCGGAGCTGGGCCGTGCGCCGCGTGCCGTGCCGGTCGATCGTGTCGCGCAGCTCCTGGGAGACCGGCGCCTCCTCGATCATCACCCGGAGCAGTTGGGGGTCGTCGCCGTGGTTGTCGATCGCGTCGCGGACGAGGGCCCTGACCGTCGCCCCCAGCGTCCCCGGCGAGAGGTCGAGGTCGTCGGCGCCGGTCCAGGTGCCGCGGTCGATGTGCCGGATCAGCAGTTCGGCGAGGATCGCGTCCTTGTTCGGGAAGTACTGGTACAGCGAGCCGATGGAGATGCGGGCGCGCTCGGCGATGCGGTTCGTGGTGCCCGCGGCGTAGCCGTGCTCGGCGAAAATGTGAGCAGCCGCGGTGAGGATGCGGTCGCGCGTGAGTTCGGCACGCACCTGGCGGGGCTTGCGACGTGGCTCTAGGCGGCGGTCGGCCGACGGCATCCGAGTCCTCCCGGCGGTGGGCAAAAGCGAGTGGAAAATATCTGAGCTAATGCTCACAATAGTCCTATGAGCTGCGGAAACAAAACTTCAGGTGGCGCCTCGTGAGCCAGCCCCAGCTATCGCCGCACCGCATGACGACGGTCGACGAGGTCGAGGCGGCCCTCGGGCGGCCCCCGTCGATGATCAAGCTGAAGCAGATCAGCGCGCTCGACGAGGGGTGCCGGGCCGTCCTGGCGCACTGCCCGCTCGCGGGCTTCGGCTACCGCGACGCCGACGGCGTCCCCCGCACGACGTTCATCGGCGGCGCGCCGGGCTTCGTGCGCGTCCACTCGCCCACGCAGATCTCGTTCACCCTGCCCGACGGGCGCGCGCACGGCCCGGTGTCGTTCGTGTTCCTGCTGCCGGGGGTGGGGGAGACGTTGCGCGTCAACGGTTCCGCGGTCGAGCGGACGGGCGCCGAGACGGTCGTCGACGTGGAGGAGGCGTACGTCCACTGCGCACAGGCCGTCATCCGGTCGCGCCTGTGGCAGCCCTCCGCTCCCGCGGGACCCGCGCCGGAGGTCGTGGGGGAGGGGCCGCTGCGTGGACCCGGCGTCGCGGACTTCCTGGCCGCCGCACCGTTCCTCGCACTGTCCACCTGGGACGGATCGGGCGGCGGCGACACCAGTCCGCGCGGGGACCAGCCGACCGTCGCGCGCGTCCTCGACGGCCGGACGCTCGTCATCGCGGACCGCAGGGGCAACAAGCGCGCGGACAGCCTGCGCAACCTCCTCCAGGACGACCGGCTGTCGTTCGCCGCCCTCGTCCCCGGCCGGACCGGCGTGCTGCACGTCAGCGGCCGGGGCTCCATCACGGACGACCCGGCGCTGCTGGCGACGATGGCCCTGCGGGGCACACCCCCGCACGCCGCGCTGCTCGTCGACGTCGACCGCGCCGAGGTGACGGCCAACGACGCCGTGGCGCGCTCGCGCGTGTGGACCGCCGCGCCTCCCGAGCGGGGCGCGGTGCCGGACCTGATGGTGCTGGCGGGCGACCACCTCGCCGCGAACGTGGCCGCCGCCGAGAAGGGCATGCTCGCCCGCGTGCTCAAGGGCGTCGCGGGCGTGCCGGGGATCGGCGGGCTGCTGAGGCGGGTGATGAACCTCGCCTACCGGTCCGGGCTGCGGAAGGAGGGCTACGACGACGTGGAGGTCGACGCGCGGCCGACCGCCCCCGCCGTCCACCCCGCGGTGAACCGCCCGCGGGAGGTGCGGATCGCCGAGGTGCGCCGGGAGACGCCCGACGCGGTCACCCTGGTGCTGGAGGACGCCGACGGTCCGGGCACCTTCGACTTCCGGCCCGGCCAGTTCTTCACGCTGGTCGCCGACGTCGACGGCAGGCCGGTGCGCCGCGCCTACTCCGCGTCGTCGGCGCCGGGGGCGTCCCGGCTGGAGGTCACGGTCAAGCACGTCGACGGCGGCCGGTTCTCGACCCACGTCCACCGGACCCTGCGCGTGGGCGACCGGCTGGCGCTGCGCGGCCCGTCGGGGTCGTTCCACGTCGACGCGGCGGCGGGCCACGAGGTCGTCCTGGTCGCGGCGGGCAGCGGTGTCACGCCGATGATGAGCGTGATCCGCACCCTGCTGGCGGCACCGGGGGCGGGCCGGGTCGCGCTGCTGTGCAGCGACCGCCGCGAGGAGGACGTCATCTTCGCGGGCGAACTCCTCCGGCTGGCGGGGGAGAACCCGGAGCGGCTGACGGTCACCCACGTCCTGACCGGGCAGCGCGGACGGCTCGACGCCGAGGGCGTGCGCGACTGGCTCGCCGAACTGCGACCCGCGCGGGACGCCCGGTTCTACCTGTGCGGGCCCGAGCCGCTGATGGACACCGTCCAGGGTGTCCTGACCGGACTCGGCGTGCCCGACGACCGCGTGCACCGCGAGCGCTACACCAGCGGGGCCGACCCGGCGGGTGCGGCCACCGCGCCGCAGGAGATGGTCGTCCAGGACGGGACGAGCCCGGTCGGCTCCGCGGTGGTCGAGCCCGGCCAGACGATGCTCGACGCCGGGCTCGCGGCGGGGCTGCCGATGCCGTACTCGTGCACGGTCGGCAACTGCGGGGACTGCGCGGTGAAGCTGCGCGGCGGGGAGGTGGCGATGAACGAGCCGAACTGCCTGACACCGCGGCAGAAGGCCGACGGCTACGTGCTGACGTGCGTCGGCCGCCCGCTGTCCGGGGTCGCGCTGGACATCGCGGAGCCCTGACGGGTGCGGCTCACGGCTGCCGCCTCGACGTCGTGAGCCCCAGGATCAGCACGTCGAGGGCGGAGTCGACGGCCGCGTCCCGCTCGGCCTCCGGCAGGTTCGGCTGGAGGTCGAGCAGGATCGTGGACAGGCCGTGGACCGTCGCCCAGCAGGCCATCACCGCGGCCTGCACCGTCCCCGGCGTCGTGTAGCCCGCCTCGGTCAGCCGGGAGAGCGCGTCCAGGACCACCGTGTCGGGTTTGGGGCGGTCCTCGTAGCTCGGATCCGCGGTGTCCTCGACGAAACCGGGTGTCTTCGTGCCCGCGGGATCGCCGCCCATGGCCGTGGCGAAGAGGCCGGGCTCGTCCAGGGCGAACCGCACGTAGGCGCGGCCGACCTCGCGCAGGTACGCCTTCGCGGCCTCCGCCGGGTCGGCGGGCTCCTCGAACCGGGCGAGCCGGGCGAGCATCGCGCCGCCCATCTCGCGCAGCGCCTTCTGGGCCACGGCGCGCTTCAGCGCGCCCAGCGTCGCGAAGTGGCCGTAGGCGGAGTTCGGCGCGACGCCGACGACCCTGGCCACCTCCCGCAGGACGACCGCGTGCGGACCACCCGTGCGGGCCAGTTCCACGCCCGCTTCGACGAGCGCCGCCCGCAGGTCACCGTGGTGGTAGGTGGTGCGCTTCCGTCGCTGTTCCATGGGGAGATCCTGACACGCGCGGACGTGCCCCCCGTCCCGGCGGGCTGCCGTCGACGTCCTGCCGGGAGGGTTCGAGGACGTGGGGCCGCCACTTGACAACCGCGCGCCGCGCGAGTGAAACTCACACTGTCCAGATTGCATCCGGAACGCCGCGTCGTCGACCGCGCAGCCCTCGGCGGCGCGTGTTCCCGCACGGTGTTCCGGCGCGTTCTCGTCCCTCCCCCACGCCCCTCCTCGCTGGGGTCCGCCCTCACGCGCGGACCACCCGCACACCCCCGGAAAGCAGGTTCATCGCGATGACCGCGCCGACTTCGCCACCGATCGCGGCCCCGGAACGGCCCCGCCGCGCCTCCCCCGTCAGCTGGACCGCGGTGACGCTGATCTCCCTGGCGATCTCCGGGTACTTCGTCGGGCAGTACGCGGTGGGCAGCCTCGCGACCCTCGGGGAGCAGGGCGTGGGCCTGGCTTCCACCTACGCGAGCAGGCCGTTCCCCGTGCGGATCGCGTTCTACGTCCACATCGCCACGGCGGGAACCGCCCTCGTCGTGGGGCCGTTCCAGTTCGCGAAGGCCATCCGCCGCCGCTACCGGGCCGTGCACCGCTGGATCGGCCGCACCTACGCGGTGTCGATCGCGTTCGCCTCGGTCTCGGGGCTGGTGATGTCCGCGTTCAGCTCCGCCGCGTTCGTCGGGTTCTTCGGCTTCGGCACGCTGTCCGTGCTCTGGGGCTGGACCACGTGGCGCGGCTACCGCGCCGTCCGCGAGGGCGACGTCGCGAGCCACCAGGCGTGGATGATCCGCAGCTTCGCGCTCACCTTCGCCGCTCCCACGCTGAGGCTGTGGCTGGGGGTGCTGATCCTGTTCCAGGTGGCGCTCGGCGTCGGTGGCCCGGACGCGGAGGTGGACCAGCTGATGACCGACGCGTACGCCGCCGTGCCGTTCCTGTGCTGGCTGCCGAACATCGTCGTCGCCGAGATCATGGTCCGGCGCCGCAACCTCCCCGGCCTCCGGTTCTCCCCGTCCCCCTCGCCGCGGGGAGCGGCACGGGCCGACGCGGTGCCCGTCGAGGTGTGACCCGGAGTCCGTCCACGGTGGACCACCGTCCGTCCACCGTGGACGGCGCCCTCACGCGGGACGCCGCTGCCCGACCACGTCGGCGGCGGCCCGTGCGATGTCGCCGCGCAGGTGGCCCGCGCCCGCGGCCAGGACGAGGCCCGCCAGGACGGACGCGGTCGGCGCGACCACGGCGACGGCCGTCCGGGCACCCCACAGCTGCTCGGCCACGTCGGTGATCAGGGCGCCGCCGAGGCCGCCGACGAACGCCAGGTACAGGCCCACCACGGCGAACGCCGTCGCGCGGAACTCGGGAGGGGTCACCGAGGCGACGACGAGGCTCAACGGCACCAGGCCGCCGAACGTCATGGCCTGGGTGAACATCCCGATGAGCGTGAACGCCAGGATGCTGGGGGAGTAGGCCTGGAAGGCGAAGCCGACGCCGAGCGCGGCGAGCGCCCCGCCGGCCAGGAACAGGGCCGCCTTGGGGCTGCGGCGGAAGAGCCGGTCGCTGTGCACGCCCGCGAGCGCCGCGCCCGCCAGACCGCCGACGGCGCTGACGGCGGCGATCCCGCTGCGCGCCACGACCCCCTGCCCGAAGTGGTCTTCGAGGATGAAGCTCAGGTAGAGCGGAACCGTGGCCACGCACAGGCCGAACGCGCCGAGCGCGACCATGACGAAGGAGAAGGTGCGGATCTTCCTCAACCGCGCGAACGCGACGCGCAGCGGCACGGGCGTGGCGCTCGGGTTCGGCGACGGGTCGCCCCCGAGCAGCGCCTCCTGCTCGAAGTGGCCGCGGACCGGTTCGCGCAGCCGCAGGGCGCTCAGGCCGACGACCAGCCCCGGCACGGCGAGGAAGAGGAACGCCCACCGCCACGGCTCGTGCCCCTCGGGGACGAGCAGCGCGAAGATCCCGGCCAGCACCGGGCCCGCGATGATGCCGAGAGGTTGGGCCCCGCGGTGGATGCCGAGCACCCGGCCGCGGCCCGCGGGCGGGTAGGCGTCGGAGAGGATCGAGACCTGCACGGGCCCCTCGCTGGCCTTGCCGATGCCCGCGACGACGCGGGTCGTGACGAGCTGCCAGAAGCTCTGCACCACGCCGAGGAACGCGATGGCGGCGGTCCAGACGAGGGCGCAGAGGCCCGCGACGGTGGTGCGGCGGCGCCGGTCCCCGAGCCAGCCGAGGGGTAGTGCGCCGACGGCCACCATGACGCCGGCCAGCGCCGCGACCAGGGTGATCTCGGACGAGGTGAGGCCGAGCGACTCGCGGACGTCCGGTGCGAACACGCCGAACATCGCGTTGTCGACGCTGTCGAGGGCCTGGAACCCGGCGATCACGACGAGCGTCGTGCCCCCGCCGGCGGACACGACCTCCCGGAACCCCATCTCGGGTGCGGGCTCCGCGTCGCCGCCGGGTCCCGGCGCGGGGGGACGGCTGGTCACGGCACGGTCTTCTTCGGTCATCACGGCCCCTCAACGGCTCTGCTTCGGACGGCGTAGACAATGCTTGCCGACATTCTCTATGTTAGTCAGCATAGCGATTGGTCGGTAGGTCCGGCAGCACGTCGAGGAGAGGCGGTCCCGTGCGGGAATGGGAAGGTTCGGTCGCGTTCATCACCGGAGGTGCCCAGGGCATCGGTCTGGGCATCGCGCGGGCGCTGGGCGAACGGGGTGTGCGCCTGGCGCTGGCCGACGTCGACGAGGCGGCGCTGGAGCGCAGCCGCGACGAGCTGTCGCGGATCACGGCCGTCGAGGCCGTTCGCCTGGACGTGCGGGACCGCGCCGCGTTCGCCTCGGCCGCCGACGAGGTCGAGGCGAAGCTGGGCCACGTCACGCTGCTGTTCAACAACGCGGGCATCGCGCCGTACTCGCCGGTGTCGGAGCTGGGGTACGACAAGTGGGACCTGGCGCTCGGGGTCAACCTCACCGGTGTGGTCAACGGGATCCAGACGTTCCTGCCCCGCATGATCGAGCGCGGTCGGGGCGGGTACGTGGTGAACACCTCGTCGGGCTCCGGCCTGGTGGCGGATGCCTCGCCGAACGTGCTGTACGTGACCGCGAAGTTCGCGGTGGTCGGGCTGTCGGAGTCGCTGCGGTCGGCGGTGGCGCGGCACGGCGTCGAGGTCAGCGTGCTGTGCCCCGGCCCGGTCGCGACCGACATCGTCCGCAACACCCTGGCGGCGGACGAGGGCGTGGGCATCGGGTTGGGGGGAAGCGTCCGCGAGGCCGTCGAGGCCTACCTCGCTGGTGGCACCGACATCGACTCCGTCGGTGAGATGGTCGTCGCGGGCATGGAGGCCGGAGCGCTGTGGATCCACACGGACGACGCCGTGCGGCCCTACCTGGAGGCGCGGATGGCGGCCCTCCTGGAGTCCATCCCGGTCCCGACCGCCTGAGGGGGAACGCGGCTCAACCGGTGCGCTCGCGGGGTTTCCGGCCCGCGGCGGGCGGGGTGTCCCAGAGTTCGGCGAGGTCCTTCTCGAACAGGGCCGCGGCCGACCGCAGCGCCTCGTCGAGGTCGAAGCCGTCCGGGTCGACGCGCGCCTGGAGGTGGATCCCGAGCAGCGCCCCGTTGAGCACCCCCGCGAACGTCCGCTCCTTCGCCGTCGCCGTCCCGGGATCCACCCCCTCGGGGCGCTGCGCGCGCAACCAGCGCGCGAGGCCCTCCCGCCTCCGGGTGAGGAACGCCTGGTACTGACCGTGCACGGCACCCCTGCCGGTCATCGCCTCGGCCAGGATCATGAACAGCAGCGGCGCGTTCTCGTCGCGCACCAGCGCCGCGGAGTCCTCGAACACCTCGGCGAGCGGCGGCACGAACTGGTAGCGCTCCGGGGGCATCGCGCGGTCGATCGCGCGCTCGACGACGGCCATCACGAGACCGTCCTTGTTCGTGAAGTGCCACGGGATGGAGCCGCGGCTGATGCCCGAGCGCTCGGCGATGTCGACGAAGGACGTCCGGTCGAACCCGCGCTCGCCGAACAGCTCCTCCGCCGCGTCCAGGATGCGGCGGCGGCTCTCCTCGCCGATCTCGTCGATCCTGCGCCGTCGTGGGGAATTCACGCCGGTCATCGTACTGGTGAGCCGCACCGGTCGGTCTGCGCGGCCGAGTTCCGGCAGGTGGCCGCGATGCGGGGGAGACAACCGTCCGGAGTGGACTGCCGGACGGCGCGGTCCGGTCCGGGACGGTGTCCTTCGACCCCGCGGAGGCCGCGTCCGCGCACGGGGAGGACCCGGTCGAGGAGTACGCGGCCGTCTGCCGCGGGTGTCGCGGTCGGTCTTGCGCCGACCGACCGCGACACCTGTCAGCCGAGGCAGTCGCGGACGGCCCTGGCCAGGTCTGCCGCACGCGGGTCGTCGGGGCGGAAGTTCCAGTTGTTGGTGACGTAGCCGAAGCCGACGCCGGAGTCGGGGTCGGCGAAGCCGATGGATCCGCCTGAGCCGGGGTGGCCGAATGAGCTCGGCCCGGTCATCGGCATCGGCGGCGCCGCCCGCATGAAGCCCAGCGACATGTAGAACGAGCGGTCGGCCGGGATGTTCAGGCCCGGCGGCAGGCCGTGCATCGGTGTCCGGTCGGTGTGGACGGCCGTCATCGTCTCGACCGTCGCCGGGTTCAGCAGTCGCACGCCGTCGACCTCGCTCACCGTCGCGGCGTACATCCGTGCCAGCGAGTGCGCGTCCGCGACCATGTTGGCGGCCGGGAACTCCGCCGCGCGCCAGGCGCGCGAGGTGAAGTAGTCGGACGAGTTGTCGAGCGCCCCACCGAGTTCCGCCGCGCGCATCTGGACCGAGCCCGGCGAGTACAGCGCTCGCACCCAGGCGGTGACCGTGTCCGCGTCCAGCCCGGTCAGCCCGACCAGCCCGGTGATCAGCTCCTCCACGCTGAACGGTGCGGCGTAGTGGAGCGCGGCCACCCGGTCCTCGTGCTCCTCGGGCAGCCCGATCCACGCGCTCAGGCCGAGGGGGCGGGCCACCTCGTCGGCGAAGAACGTGCCCAGCGACCTGCCGGAGATCCGGCGCACGACCTCGCCGACCAGGAACCCGTAGGTGACGGCGTGGTAGACGTGCTCGGTGCCCGGCTCCCACAGGGGCGGCTGCTTCTCCAGCGCACGGATCACCGGGTCCCAGGCGCACGCCTGCTCGAACGTCAGCGGTCCGTCCAGGACCGGCAGCCCGGCCTGGTGCGACAGCAGCCAGCGCACCGGGATCCGCTCCTTGCCTGCGGCGGCGAACTCCGGCCAGTACCGGGCCACCGGGGCGTCCAGGTCCAGTTCACCGCGCTGCACCAGCAGGTGCGCGCAGATCGCGGTGGCGCCCTTCGTCGTGGACGCGACCTGGACGACGGTGCTGCCGCCCCACGGCCGGTTCGCCTCGCGGTCGGCGAGGCCTGCCCACAGGTCGACCACGGGACGGCCGCCGACGTAGACGGCGCACGCCGCGCCGACCTCGCCGACCTCGCCGGGGTCGCCCTCGAAGTTCGCGCGGAACACGTCGGCGACCCGGCCCCAGCCGTCCTCGACCAGGTCACCGCGCCGCTGGTCCTGTGTTGCGGTCATGCTGTCGATCCTTTCCGAGAAGGTGATGTGGTGATGACGGCCTACTCGCAGAAGACGCGCACCTTGGCGTCGGGCTGGTCGACGTCCAGGACGAGGTCGTCCAGGTGTTCCACGAGGGCTTCGAGCTGTTCGGGCTTGAGCTGCTTCAGGTCGATCGGCACACCCGACTTGGCCAACTCGGCGGACGCCCGGTCCAGTGCCTGCGGCGGGATCAGCGCCGCCAGCCGGACGCCCGCCCGCAGCAGTTGCAGCGGCACCCGGACGTTGATCCGCCCCGGCTCGCCGTTGTCCAGCGTGTCCACCTCCAGCCGCAGGTACTTCGCCCTGCCCCTCGGCCGCGCGTCGAGGTCCACCACCGCGGGCGGCTGGTCCCGTTCGAGCGCGGTGATGAGCCGCTCGGCCTCGTCCGCGGTGATCTTGCCCTCGGCCAGCAGGTCGAGGACGTCCTTGCGCTGCTCGTTCATCGCGTTCCCCCTACTTGATGGTGATGAGCACGGCCGTGCCGCCCTGCTCGATGTCGAACCGGGTGCCGGGCAGCGCGGAGACGAAGCGCCAGCCGCGCACGAGCGCCCGCGGCACGCTGACGTGGTGCAGGAGGCAGGCCACGACCGCCGCCAGCGCCACGACGGGGAGGAGCGGCAGCACGAAGGGGAGCAGCGGCACCCAGACCCTGATGGTGCGACCGCGCGGGCGGCGAACCCGCACGGTCACCAGTTGGGGCAGCACGATCAACCGTCCAGTTCGGACAGAGCCTGCTGGGCGTCGATCTCCCCGCGGCGCAGCCTGTCGATGACGTCGGCCCGCGATGGCGCCGGATCGGTCTCGACGAAGTCGAGCATCTGCGTGATCCGGTTCAGGCGGGACTTGATCGTCGGGTAGCTCACCCCGAAGATCCGCTCCATCTCCTTGATGGAGCCGTGGCACCGCACGAACGCCGTGACGAAGACCTGGTCCTCGACGGTGAGCTGAGCCAGTTGCGGCAGCTCGAACCCGCCCTCGATCGCGATGCCGCTGTCGGCCAGGCGCACCCGTTCAACCGTGAAGGGCCGACCACGGGTCAGATTCGTGAGTTCCTGCCAGTCCAGTGCCTCGTCGGCCATAGTTCAATTTATACCCGTCAAAACCTTAATTTTCAAGATGTGGATCTTAAGATAATTGAACCAGCCCTGGACGGTGATGGTCAGCGCCGGGCACACGGCCGCGACCTGCCGGACGTCGGAGGGGAAGGTCTCGGGGTTGTCGGGCAAGATCTCGGGTCGCCGGGGACGGCCTCGGGCTCGCGGTGGCCGCTGTCGCTGGACGCGATCGCCCCTTCGCCCGCGCGGATGACCTCGCCGCAGGCCTCGCCGTCGGCCGGCGCGACCCGGTGCCGCCCGCCGTGGGCGGTGGTCGGGTAGCGCGGCAGGGCGTGCGCCTCGTGCTCGACGACCTGATCATGGTGCTCATGGCCAACGGCGGCATCCGCGCCACCTCGAACGCGAACGCCGTGGCCGCCTCCCGCCGCTTCGCGGCACTGCTCGTCCGGTCGTTCGACACCGAGTCGTCCAGCGCGCCCCTGCCGCCCGTGGTCCACCTGCCGCTCACGGCGGTCATCTGACGCGCACGGGCCCGGTGCCCGTCGCGGAGCCGCTGCCCGACACCCGACCACGGCACGTCCAGCGCCGGCCGGGTGGCACGCGGACGCCCTCGCCAGGGCCGCTGACGCGCGTCCGCGTGCTCAGCGCGGGTGGACGAGGCCCGCCACGGCGGCGGTCACCGCGGCCCTGCGGTCGTCGACCGGGTCGTGCCCGGTCCCGGCCTGGAGCGCCTTCAGCGACCAGGATGCCGTGTCCCAGCTGATGACCAGCGCGATCACCATGGCCATCAGCTCCACCGCCGGGATGTCGGTGCGGACCCGACCCGCGTCCTGCGCGGCCTCGATCGCGGTGACGTTGCGCCGGTACTCCCGCACCTCGGCGTCGATGGGCTGCTGGCGTTCCAGCCCGGCCCACAGGTACAGGCGGGTGATGTGCGGGCGCTGCCGCAGCCGGTCGAACAGGGCGCCCGCGTAGTCGGGCAGGTGGCCCGCGTCGATCGAGACCGCCTGCGCCAGCTCGGACATGCTGTCGGCGACGACCCGGTCGAACAGCTCCTCCTTGGTGCCGAAGTGCATGTAGATCGACCGCTTGTTGGCCGAGGCGTTCTCGGCGATGCGGTCGACGCGGGCACCGGCCAGGCCGTGGGTGGCGAACTCCTCGACCGCCGCGGTGAGGAGGCGTCGCTTGGTCTCGGTGGCGTCGGGTGGCATGGGGCCATCGTACATAACCATCCAGGTATTTACATAGGACAGGCCGTCGTGTAGGAATGTATCTAGTTAGTTACCTACGGAGGAGTCCACATGACCCGCACCTGGTTCATCACCGGCACGTCGTCCGGCTTCGGCCGCCACCTCACCGAGCAGCTCCTGAGCCGAGGGGACCGGGTCGCGGCCACGGCGCGCCGCCCCGAGGTGCTCGACGACCTGGCCGTCCGCCACGGTGAGCGGCTCTGGCGCACCGGGCTGGACGTCACCGACACCCCCGCGCTGCGCGAGGCCGTCGACCGCGCCTTCGCCGACCTCGGCCGGATCGACGTCGTGGTCTCCAACGCGGGCTACGGCCTGTTCGGCGCGGCCGAGGAGGCCACCGACGAGCAGATCGACCGGCAGATCGCGACCAACCTCACCGCGTCGATCCAGCTCGCCCGCGCCGCCACCCCGCACCTGCGCCGCCAGGGCGGCGGGCGGTTCGTCCAGGTCGCCAGCGTCGGCGGCCAGATCGCCTTCCCCGGCATGAGCCTCTACCACACGACGAAGTGGGGCATCGAGGGCTTCTGGGAGTCCGCCGCCGCCGAACTCGCGCCGTTCGGCATCGGCGTGACGATCGTCGAGCCCGGCATGGCCCGCACCAACTTCGGCCAGGGCGGCTCGGTCTTCGGCCCCGCGCTGCCCGAGTACGCCGAAGGCCCGTCGGGGCGGCTGCGCCGCGCGGTCGCGGGCGAACTGCCCCCGCTGCCCGCGCCCGGTGACCCCGCGAAGATCGCGGCGGCCATCATCGCCTCCACCGACCAGGCCGAGCCCCCGCTGCGCCTGACGCTGGGCTCCGACGCGTACGCGCTCGCCACCGGCGCGCTGCGCGACCGCCTGCGGGCACTGGAGTCCGGACGGGACCTCGCGCACTCGACCGACGCCGACGACGTGACCGCCGCCGCGAGCAACTGATCACCACCGACCACGAAGGAGTCGGTCCCGTGTTCGCCTTCACCGGCAAGACCGTCCTCGTCGCCGGCGCCCCTGGGGCGCTCGGCACCGTGCTGTCCACCCGGTTCGCCCAGGCCGGGGCGAACACCGTCGTCGCGGCCAGGACGGGGGCCGACCGGAGCGCCGCCGCGCTGCCCGGTCCGGCGCTCGGGGTGCGCCTCGATGTCATCGACACGCCGCTGGCCTACGGCCCCGACGGGCGGGAACCGGTGCCGGTCGACGGGTTCGCCATCCCGCGCACGGCCACCTCGGACGAGATCGCCGACTTCATCCTGTTCGCCGCCTCCGACCGGGCGCTTCGCCACCGGCACCGAGATCGTCGCCGACGGCGGCTCCGGACTCGGCGCCGTCGCCTGACGGCCGACCGGTTCCGAGCGGGTGGTGCACCGCTACCCCGCTCGGCTACGCCGACCCGAACGTCCGCCGGTACCGGGCGGGGGTCACCCGCACCAGCCTGCCGAAGTGGTGGCGGAAGGTGACGGTCGAGCGGAAACCCGTCTCGGCGGCGATGCGGTCGATCGACCACGTCGTGCGCTCCAGCAGTTCCTTGGCGCGGCGGACGCGCGTGCGCAGCAGCCAGTCCACGGGGGTGGTGCCGACACCGGCGCGGAAGTGCCGGGTGAAGGTGCGCGGGGCCATGTTCGCGTGGGCGGACAGGTCCGCCACGCTCAGGTCGTCCGCGAGGTGCTCCTCGGCCCAGCGCAGGGTGTCGCTCAGCGCGTCCGCCCTGCCGGGGACGTCGTACTCGATGAACTGGGCCTGGCCGCCCTCGCGGCGCATCGGGGCGACCAGGAAGCGCGCCGTGGCGGCGGCGGTGGCGGCGCCGAGGTCCTGCTCCACCAGGTTGAGCGCCAGGTCGAGCGCGGCGGTGATGCCCGCGGAGGTGTAGACGCCGTCCCGCCCGACGAAGAGCTTCTCCCGCTGCACGTCGACGGCGGGGAAGCGGACGGCGAACTCGTCGGCCCAGTACCAGTGCGTGGTGGCCGGGCGGCCGTCGAGCACGCCGGTGGAGGCGAGGACGAACGAGCCGACGCACAGCGACGCCAGACGCGCTCCTCGGCCGTGCGCGGTCAGCAGCGCCGCGCGCACGGCGTCGGGCGGCGGGTCGAGGAACGACCCGTGCGCGGGGACGACGACGGTGTCCGCGGGCACGGCCCACGCCAGGGATCGGTCGGGGCCGAGGGTGTACGAGGGGACGTGCGCGGGCGAGGGGATGTGCGCGGGCGAGGGGCCGGGCACCGACGCGGTCACCACGGAGCCCGCCGCACCCGCCACGCCGACCTCGTAGAAGGCGGCGTCCGCGCAGTGGTTCGCCGTCGCGAACACCTGGACGACCATGGCCAGCTCGGCCGCCACGACCGTGTCGTACGCCAGGACGGCTACCCGGTGCATGGCGCGATCTTAACAGTATTCGTTGTTCGAGCCACTGGTTCGACCGGTGCGGGCTGCCCAGAATCGAAGGATGATCAACACTTCCCAGCAGACCGGCGGACGGCTGACGTCGAGCGATCTCGGCCTGTCCGGCCCCAGTGCCGTCGCCGACGCCGCGGTGGCCCACGCCGCCTCCCTCCTGCCCGACCACGTCATGGCCCACAGCGCCCGGAGCTTCCTGTTCGTCCGACCCACCGCCGCCGCGGCGGGGATGGAACCGGGCAGGGACTACGACGAGGAGCTGGTCTTCCTGATCTGCCTGCTGCACGACCTGGGCCTGTGCGAGGCGGGGAACGGGGAGCAGCGCTTCGAGGTGGACGGCGCCGACCTCGCCCGGAGCTTCCTGCTCGACGCCGGGGTCGACGCCGAGCGCGCCGCCGCCGTGTGGACCGGGATCGCCCTGCACACCTCCGACGGCATCGCCGCCGGGGTGTCGCCGGAAGCCGGTGCCGCCCAGCTCGGCATCGCCGCGGACATCGCGGGCGTCGGCCGCGCCGCCCTCCCCGACGACCTCGTGACCGCCGCCCTCCTCGCGTGGCCACGCCAGGACATCGGCTACACCCTGGCGGAGGACATCGCCGCCCAGATCGCCAGGACGCCCGCGAAGGCGTCGCCGATCAACTTCCCCGGCCACGTCGCCGCCATCGCCGGCCCGCCCGGTGACGTGGTCACCTGGTTCGACGTGGTCACCGCCGCGGGCTGGGGCGACCGGCCGTCCTACCTCCGTCCGGGTGCGGCGGAGGTCGCCCGCACCCCCGAACGGCTCGGGGAGCTGTTCGTCGAACGCCTCCGCGCCCGCGACCTCGACGGCCTGGTGGCGCTGTACGAAGCGGGCGCGCTCCTCGGGCGGGCCTCGGGTGACCCGGCCGTGGACCACGAGGCGATCCGCGCCGAACTCCGGGAACTGGTCCGGGCCGGGGTCGCCGTCGACCTCGTCCGCCGCTCGGTTCTGCACGGGCCGGGGCTGGCGCTGATGTCCCACACCGCGACGCTGACCGGACCCGACGGGGCCGCCACCGTCGTGGACACCACCGAGGTCGCCCGCCGACAGCCCGACGGCCGCTGGCTCTACGTGTTCGACGACCCGTTCTTCACCCGCGAGCCGTAGACGTCCCGTGCCGCTTCCCCGGCGCGCCTGCCGACAGCACCCGGTCACCGCTGTCGGTGACCGGGTGGTAGGCGTGCGTCCGGGCCCGCGATAGCCGTGGCTGAGAGTCCTGCGTCACATCTGGTCGCCCTCGCGCCGAAGACCGGCCCGCACCCGAACCAAACCTCCGATGCTCGCGGCGGCCGACACCGAACCATCCGGCCGCACGGCCACGAGATTAAGGCTCAAACGACCTCCGTCGGCTGACTGCGCCCGAACCCGCTGATATCTTTATTCACACGCCGGAAATGTGTGTGGATCGGGAGAGGCAGTAGCCGTGTGCGGTGGATCGCAGGAGTTCTAATGCGGTCGGTGCTTTTCTCGGCTCACCTGCGACGTTCGGGTCGGACCCGGCGGACTTCGGTGGGTAAATCTCTTTTCCTATTTCGGGTGCGGTGGTGCGAGTTCGGCGTCCGGCGAGTCCGCGCCGCGCGCGCCGCCCGTCAGGTGAGCTGAAGATTCGGATGGTTCCTCCACCCATGCACGTCAACCCGTGGATTCGCCGGTACCACCGCACGTCGCAGGCGGTCGCGCGCCTCGTGTGCTTCCCGCACGCCGGGGGAGCGGCGTCGAGGTACTTCTCCTGGTCCGCGGCGCTCAGCCCTGGGATCGACGTCCTCGCGGTCCAGTACCCCGGCAGGCAGGACCGCAGGGGCGAGCCGTTCGTCGAGGACATCGGGGTGCTCGCAGACCGGGTCCACGAGGCGCTCCGGGACGAGGACGACCTGCCGCTCGCGTTCTTCGGGCACAGCATGGGCGCCGTCGTCGCGTTCGAGGTCGCTCAGCGGGCCGAGGCGGACGGGCGCGAGCTGACGCGGTTGTTCGCGTCCGGCCGCCGCGCCCCGTCGAGCCACCGCGACGAGGCGGTGCACCTGCGCGACGACGAGGGGCTCGTGGCGCAGCTGCGCCTGCTGAGCGGCACGGATTCGGCGGTGCTCGACTTCAAGGGCATGGCGAGCCTGTTCCTGCCCGTGCTGCGCGCCGACCTCAGGGCTGTCGAGACCTACCGGGGTCGGACGGACGCGACCGTCCGGTGCCCCGTCACGGTCCTCGTCGGCGACGAGGACCCGCTGACCGGCATGGACGAGGCCGTCATGTGGTCCCGGCACACCACCGGCGCGTTCGACGTGCTGGCCTTCCAGGGCGGCCACTTCTACCTCGACGCACGGGAAGCCGAGGTGCTCGACGTGCTCGACCACCACTTCGACGCAGTTCGCGGAGCAGCAGGGGAGACGACCGCATGACCACTGTCGACCACGGTCCCGGCGGCCCGTCCGCGCGGACGCCCATCGGCAGACCCGCCGAGGAGGAGGTCGCGGCGCTCGTGCCCGGCGGACCGGACACGAGCGCCGCGTACCTCGTCCTGGTGCTCGGCGACCCGACCGCCGCGGTGGTCGACCAGGTCGCCGAGTACTTCGACGGGTACGGCGTCGCGGGCACGCGGTACGTGATCGGGGAGAGGGGCGCCGTCGTGCTCGTGCCCGACGGCGAGGACCTCCGCACGACCTGGCTCGTCGAGGAGTTCGGCGAGTGGCTCGACGGGCGGGCCTGGTGCGCCATGGCGAGCAGGCCGGGCACCGAGGTCCCGGCCGGGTACCGGGAAGCCGCGGACGTGCTGGACCTCGTCCTCGCGGCCGGGCGTTCCCCCGGCGTCTACGTCCTGGACGACGTGCTCGTGGAGTACGCGGTCACCCAGAACGACGCGGTGGCGAACAGCCTGGTGGCCATCATCGCGTCCCTGACCTCGTCGAGCAGCGTCTGGTACGAGACCCTCGCCGCGCTGATCAGGGCGGACTACAACCGCTCCCGCGCCGCCGCCGAGCTGCGCATCCACCGCAGCACGCTCGACTACCGGCTGCGCCGCATCGAGGAGCTGACCGGGTACGACCCGATGAGCAGCCGCGGGGTCCGGGTGCTCGGCGCGGCGATGACCGCGTACGCGCTCTCCGAAGCCGCCTAGGGCGGCGCGGGCCCGGTTTCCGTTCGACGGCTCGCGAACCGCGGCCCGGCCGCGTTCTGCCGGCACCGCAATACCGGTTCCGATCAGCGCTTGTGGTGATAAGGGAATCCCGTGAAGTAAATTCGGGCATCAACTCGCCACCTCTCGCGTCTCTTTTGGTGTTAGCTGACGGGTTATCTCGAATTCCGCATTCTGCGCATGGACGGACTTGCGCGACTTGTCATAGCGTCGAATTCACGGATCGGCCGTGCCGGATCCGTTCGGGCAGAGGGAGGAAATAGTGCCGATGAATTCCGGAAACGACCATGGTCAGGACTGGCAACGTCTGGTCCTGTCCCTCCTCGACGTTCGGGACGGACGTGGTTCGGTCGTCCTGCTGGAGGGTCCTCCCGGTATCGGCCGGAGCCGGATGATCGCCGACGCGCTCGCCGTCGCCGCCGAGCAGGGGATCCGGACCTGCTCGGCCCAGGCCGACGAGCTGACCCGCTGGACCCCGCTCGCACCCGTCGTCTCCGCCCTCGGCGAGACGATCTGGGCGCTGGCGGGCAGCCCGATGAAGCTGGCGGCGCAACTGCTGGGCAAGATCGAGGAACGCGCCGCGGCGGGACCGCTGGTGATCGCGCTGGACGACCTCCAGTGGGCCGACCAGATCACGCTGGCGGCGGTGCAGTCCTTCGTCGCGCACTTCCGCAACAGCCCGGTGGTGTGGCTGCTCGCCTGCCGGGACGGGGCCGGGGAGGCGATCACGGTCGGCAGGCTCTTCGACCGGCTGACCGCGCTGGGCGCCACCCGGCTGCGGCTGGAACCGCTGCCGGACGACGCCGTCGCGAGGATCGTCACCGACCACTTCGCCGCGCCCCCCGGTGACGACCTGGCCGAGCTGGCCGCCGGCGCGCGCGGCAACCCCGCCCTGCTGACGGAGCTGCTCGACGGCCTGCGCGCGGAGGACGCGGTGGAGGTCGGCGAGTCGGGGGCCCGGCTCACCACGCGCCGCCTGCCCCGCCACCTGACGTCGGCCGTCCGGACCAGGCTGGAGGGCTTCAGCACCGACACGATCGGCGTCCTGGAGATCGCCGCGATCCTCGGCAGGTCGTTCCGGCTCGCGGACGTGGCCGAGGTGCTCGGCCGGACGTCCGCCGACGTCCTGCGCGGCATCCGCGAGGTCCTGCGGGTCGGCCTGCTCGACTGCGACGAGCACGCGGACACCCTGTCGTTCAGCCACGACCTCGTCTGGCGGGCGGTGCACGAGACCATCGCCGCGCCGGTCGCCGCCGCGCTGCACCGCCAGGTCGGCCAGATGTTGTTGCAGCGCAACAACTCCGATCCGAAGGCGACGGCACACCTGGTGTCCGCCCTCGAAGAGGAGATGGCCAGGTACGAGACGGCGGGCGCGACCGGCGACGTGGCCAGGGTGCGCAGCGAACTCAGGGCGCTCGGCGTCCGCCGGAAGCACTGGACCCACGCCGAGCGCTCCGCCACCGGCTGGGACAGCCTCACCGAGACCGAGCGCCAGGTCACGGACCTCGTGGCCGAGGGGCTCACCAACCGGCAGATCGCCGCGCGGATGTTCGTCTCCCCGCACACGGTGCACGCCCACCTGGGGCGGATCTTCCGCAAGCTCGCGGTCAACTCGCGGGTCGAGCTGACCGGCCTCCGCTACCGAGTCGCCTGACTCCCCCTTACACCGATAGCAAGGAGTTGCAGTGCCCGACAGCCGGCTGGAAGTTCGGCGCGACTTCGTCACCGCGCCCTATGAGCTAGTGAGTGCGAAACACCAGCGCGACAGGTCGACCGTGACCGTCGGCGGGGTGCCGTTCGGCCCTGGCACGGTGACCCTGGTCGCGGGCCCGTGCGCCGTGGAGACGCCCGAGCAGACCATGGAGTCCGCGCTGATGGCGGCCGCCGCGGGTGCCGCCATGCTGAGGGGAGGGGCGTACAAGCCGCGCAGCTCCCCGTACTCCTTCCACGGCCTCGGCGAGGACGGGCTGAAGATCCTCAGCGACGTGCGGGACGAGACCGGTCTGCCGTTCGTCACCGAGGTGCTCGACACCCGTGACGTCGACCTCGTCGCGTCCCACGCCGACATGCTCCAGATCGGCACCCGCAACATGCAGAACTTCGCGCTGCTGCGGGCCGCGGGCGCGACCGGCCTGCCGGTGCTGCTCAAGCGGGGCATGAGCGCCACCGTCGAGGAGTGGCTGATGGCCGCGGAGTACGTCGCGGAACAGGGCAACCTCGACATCGTGCTGTGCGAGAGGGGGATCCGCACGTTCGAGAAGTCCACCCGCAACACGCTCGACATCAGCGCCGTGCCCATCGTGCAGCAGTTGACCCACCTCCCGGTGATCGTCGACCCCTCGCACTCCGGTGGCAGACGCGACCTGGTGTTCCCGTTGAGCAGGGCGGCGGTCGCGGTCGGCTCCGACGGGCTGATCGTCGACCTGCACCCCCGGCCCGAGGAAGCGCTGTGCGACGGACCGCAGGCCCTGGCACCGGAGGACATGGCGGAACTCGCCGGTCTGATGCGCGAGGTCCCGCTGCTCGCGGGCAGGCTCGTCGCCACCGCCCCGGCGGCGACCTCCAGCGGTGAGGGCTCCCGCCGATGACCCCCAGCGGAGTGGTGACCTGGCCGGACGAGCGGGCGGCGAGCTACCGGGCGCTCGGCCACTGGCGCGGCCGGGCGATCGGCTCGCTCGTCACGTCCTGGGCGGACTGCTACGGGTCCGACGTGGCCGTGGTCGACGAGCGCAGGAGCCTGACCTACCTCGACCTCGCCGCCGAGGTCGACGTGCTCGCGGAACGGTTGCTGGGCTTGGGTTTGCGCTCCGGTGACAGCATCGTCGTGCAGCTCCCGAACTGCGCCGAGTTCATCGTGCTGATGCTGGCCTGCACGCGGGTGGGCGTGGTGCCCACGATGATGCTGACCGCGCACCGCGAGCAGGAGCTGACCCACATCGCCCGGCACGTGGCGGCGAAGGCGGTCGTCGTGCCCGACCGGGTGCACGACTACGACCACCAGGCCCTGGCCCGGCGGGTCGCCTCGACCTGCGGCGGCGTCAAGCACGTCCTGGTGGCGGGCGACCACGTGGAGCCGGGCAACGTCGACCTGCGGGCGCTGGTCCGGCCCGACGCGGAGACGTGGGAGCGCAGGCGCAGGCTGGACGCGCTCGCCCCCGACCCGTCGAGCACGGCGCTGTTCCTGCTGTCCGGCGGCACGACCGGTGTGCCGAAGGTGATCCCCAGGACGCACAACGACTACGAGTACGGCGCGCGGCACAGCGCGCGGGTCTGCGGCTTCGACCGGAGCACCGCCTACCTGGTCGCGCTGCCCGCCGCGCACACCTTCCCGCTGGGCAGCCCCGGCCTCCTGGGCACGCTGATGAACGGCGGGCGGGTCGTCGTGGTGTCGTCCCCGCGACCCGAGGTCGCGTTCGAGGCGATAGCCACGCACCGGGTGACCGTCGCCGCGGCCGTGCCCGCCGTCGTGCAGCGGTGGCTCGAATCGTCCGAGTCGGCCGAGTGGGACCTGTCCAGCCTGCGGCTGCTCCAGGTCGGCGGGTCGCGGCTGTCGCGGGAGCTGGCGCTGCGCGTGGAGCCCGCACTGGGCTGCGCGCTGCAACAGGTCTACGGGATGTCCGAGGGGCTGCTGAACTTCACCCGGCTCGACGACCCGATCGAGGTCGTCGTCGCCACGCAGGGCCGTCCGATGAGCGCGGCCGACGAGATCCGCGTCGTCGACGAGCACGGGCGGCAGGTCGAGGACGGCGAGGCGGGCGAGCTGCTGGTGCGGGGCCCCACCACGATCCCCGGCTACTTCCGGGTCCCCGAGCACAACGCCGAGTGCTTCACCGTCGACGGCTGGTACCGCACCGGCGACGTCGTGCGGCGCCACCCGAGCGGCAACCTCGTGGTCGAGTCGCGGGTGAAGGACGTGATCAACCGCGGCGGCGAGAAGATCCACGCCGAGGAGGTCGAGGACGTCCTGAACCGGATGCCCCAGATCGCGCGGGCCGCCGCGGTGGCGGCACCCCACCGGGAACTCGGCGAGGTGGTCTGCGCCTGCGTGGTCCTGCGCGACGGCCGGACGCTCACCCTGGAGGAGGTCCGCGAGGTCTTCGCCGCCAGCGGTCTGGCCGCCTTCAAGTTCCCGGAACGGCTGGAGGTCGTGGACGAGATGCCGCTGACCCCCGTGGGGAAGATCCGCAAGCAGCGGCTCCGCGAGCTGGCCGCCGGGGTGCGGTCCGCCCGACAGGTGGAAGAGGTCGGGGCGTGACCCGCTACCACGAACCGGTTCCCGGCACGGCCGCGAACCGCTACCACGAGCTGGTGCTCGACGTCGCCACCGACCCGGTGGCCGTCGCGGCGCGGCTGGCCCGCTCGGGCGGCTTCGACCCGCACGTGGTCTACGAGGCCGGCGGCACCGCCACGTTCGCGGGCGGAGCCCTCGGCGAGGTCGTCGTGGACCGCCTCGGCGCCACCACGCGGTGGGACACCGAGCAGGAGAAGTGGCAGCCGCTGGACGTCCGGCCGCTCGACCTGGTCGAGGAGTTCCTGCGGGGCGTCCCGGTCGGCGACTGGCGGGCCTACGGCTACGCCGCCTTCGAACTGGGGCACCTCCAGTCGGGCCGGACGGACCTGGTCGGCGACGACGTGGTGCTGCACCTCGTCGTCCCGCACGTCGAGGTGAGGCTGGAGCGCGACCGGGCCGTGGTCCGGGCGACCGACCGGGACACCCTGGAGCGCGTCGCCGACCTCGTCCGCGCCGACGTGCCCGAGCCCGTCCACACCACCCGGCCGCTGACGTCGGACGACGACGGGGCGGAGTACCTCGACGCGGTGGCCTCGGCCGTGGAGGAGGTCCGCGCGCGGAAGCTGGACAAGGTCGTCGTGTCCCGCGTCGTCCCGGTCGACTTCGACGTCGACCTCGTCGGCACCTACGTGGTCGGCAGGCGGGCCAACACGCCCGCCCGGTCGTTCCTGCTGGACATGGGCGGCCTGGCCGCGACCGGGTTCAGCCCGGAGACGCTGCTGGAGGTCGAACCGGACGGCCGCGTCACCACCAGGCTGGTGGCGGGCACGTGCGCCCGCACCGGCGACGACGCGACCGACGCGCGGCTGCGCCACGACCTGCTCAACGACCCCAAGGAGGTCTTCGAGCACGCGATCTCCGTGCGCTCGGCGTGCGAGGACCTGGCGACGATCTGCCTGCCGGGGACCGCGCACGTCGAGGACTTCATGTCGGTGCGGCAGCGCGGCAGCGTGCAGCACCTCGACTCGACCATCACCGGGCGGCTCGACCTCGGACTGTCCTGTTGGGACGCGTTCGCCCGGCTGTTCCCGGCGGCGGCGGTCTCCGGCATCCCGAGGGACGCCGCGTACGAGGCCGTGCACCGGTTCGAGACCGAACCGAGGGGCCTGTACAGCGGAACGGTCTTCACCTGCGGCGCGCGGGGCGACCTCGACGCCGCGCTGGCGCTGCGCTCGCTGTTCCACAGCCGGGGCCGCACGTGGCTGCGCGCGGGCGCCGGGATCGTCTCGCGGTCCCGTCCGGAGCGGGAGCGCGAGGAGACCCGCGAGAAGCTCCGCACGATCTCGCGGCACCTGGTTCCGCTGACGCCGTACGAGGGAGGCACGTCATGACCGTCGTGAAGGCGCCGAACAGCGAGGCGCTGTCCGCGAGCGCGATCTCCGCGGTGTCGCACTGCATCACCACGATGCGCGCCGTGCGCCGCTTCCAGCGCGCCGACGTCGGACCGGAACTCGTGGACTTCGTGCTGCGGCACGCGATCCAGGCCGGGTCGGCGAAGAACCGCCAGCCGTGGCGGTTCGTGGTGGTCCGCGACCCGGCGCAGCGCACCAGGCTCGGCCAGTGGTACCAGCAGGGCTACCAGGACGTGCTCGCGTGGTCCCGCACCGAGGTGGTCCGCAACGACGCCGCACCCGACGAGGGGCGCGAGATGGCCGCGGCCGGCCAGTTGGCCGCGCACTTCGACGAGGTCCCGGTCGTGATCGTCGTGTGCTACCTGCCGACCCGGCGCAACCCGGCCGACTTCTTCAACGCCGCGTCGATCTACCCGGCCGTGCAGAACATGCTGCTCGCCGCCCGCGCCGTCGGGCTCGGGGCGACCCTGACCACGTTGCAGGCACTGGGCGGCATCACGCCCGAGGGCGACGCCGCCGGTCCGGTGTCGATCTACGACGAGCTCAGGCAGATCCTCGACATCCCGAGCGGGGTCGTGCCCGCCGCGCTGGTGCCGGTCGGCTGGCCGGTGGGGCGGTTCTCGGTCGGCAGGCGCACACCCGTGCCCGAGGTCGCCTACCGGGAGCGGTGGGGAGAGGCGTGGACCAGTGACTGACCAGCGGAAGAGACGCCCCGAGGAGGTTTGCCGTGCCGGTCATCACCGCGCCACACGAGTTCAACGTTGAGGATCTGTACATCGATCTCGAACACGTCGTCGGCCGTCGGCTCTACATGAAGTGCGAGGGCTTCAACTTCGCCGGGTCGATCAAGCTGAAGGCGGCGACCGAGATGGTCGACGCCGCGGAGCGGTCGGGCCTGCTCACGTCGAGCACGACGCTGGTGGAGTCCTCCTCCGGCAACCTCGGCGTGGCGCTGAGCATGATCGCCGCGAGCCGCGGGTACCGGTTCACCTGCGTCACCGACGTCCGGTGCAACCGGGCGGCGGTGCGGCTCATGGAGAGCTACGGGGCCGTGGTGCACGTGGTGACCGAGCCGGGCGCCGACGGCGGGTTCCTCGGCGCGCGGCTGGAGCACGTGCGGGACCTGTGCGCGCGGGACGAGCGGAACCTCTGGCTGAACCAGTACGCGAACCCCGGCAACTGGCGGGCGCACCACCGGACCACGGGCCCGGAGATCGTCAAGCAGTTCCCCGACGTCGAGGTGCTGTTCGTCGGGGCCGGGACCACCGGGACCCTGATGGGCTGCGCCAGGTACTTCCGCGACGAGGGGCTGCCGGTCACGGTGGTGGCGGTCGACGCGGTGGGATCGGTGACCTTCGGGACACCGCTGGCCCGCAGGCTGATCCCCGGCCTCGGCACGAGCACCCGGCCGGAGATCTTCGACCGGTCCTACGTGGACGACGTGGTGCACGTCGCCGAACCGGACTCCATCGCGATGTGCCAGGAGCTGGCGGCGCACGGGTTCCTGCTCGGCGGCTCGACCGGCACGGTGCTGGCGGGCGCGATGTCCTGGCTGGACGCCCACGAGGAGTCGCGCGGCGGCACCGCGGTGCTGATCTCGCCGGACCTCGGTGAGCGCTACCTGGACTCGATCTACGACGACAACTGGCTGCGGAGCAACTTCGACCCCGCTCCGCGGCCACCGGCAGGACGAACGAAGGGATACGCCGATGAGCGCGGTAGTCGATGAGCGCAAGGCCACCATCAAGAGACTGGCGTGCGCGGCCTTCGAGGTCGAACCGCACGAGCTGGACGACACGACGCTGTTCACCGATGACCTCGGCGTCGACTCGCTGAGCACGATCGACCTGCTGGCGAACCTGGAGACCGAGTTCGGCATCGCGATCGACCAGGACGAGCTGCCGCGCATGGTCGACCTCGACTCGGTCTACGAGGTCGTGGCGGAGTTCGCCGGGTGGTCGTCGACCGTGGACGAGAACGTCGCGGTGCGATGACCGCGCGGGTCGAGGAACGCCGCCGGGTGGTGGTGACCGGCATGGGCGTGGTGTCGAGCATCGGTGTGGGCGTCGACGCGTTCGCCGACGGCCTGCGCTCCGGTCGCAGCGGCGCCGGTCCGATCACCGCGTTCGACGCCTCGGGCTTCCCGTCCGACGTCGCCTGCGAGGTCACGGGGTTCGACCCCGACCGGTGGATCCGCACCGTCCCGGCGGCGAACCTCGGCCGGGCGAGCCGGTTCGCGGTCGCCGCCGCGCGGATGGCCGTGGAGGACGCGGGCGGCGACGCCTGCGCGCTGGGTGAACGTCGCGGCCTGGTGGTGATGGGCACGACCAGCGGCGAGTCGCAGGACGTCGACCGGCTGGCCGAGACCGCGGTCGTGGACGGCCCGGAGCGGATGGACCCGGACCTCGTCGACCGGGTGTCGGCCCAGAACCTGGCCCTGTCGATCGCCCGCGAGCTGCGGCTGTCCGATGTGGACGCCTACGTCATCGGGACGGCCTGCTCGGCGGGCAACTACGCCATCGGCGACGCGGTCGACGCGGTGCGGCTCGGCCAGGTGGACTTCGCGCTGTGCGGCGGCTCGGACGCGCTGAGCAGGCGGACGTTCGCGACCTTCCACCGGCTGGGGCTGGTCGCCCCGGACGTGTGCAGGCCGTTCGACCGCGACCGCAGGGGCATCCTCACCGGCGAGGGGTCGGCGGTGCTCGTGCTGGAGAGCCTGGACTCCGCGCTGGAGCGGGGCGCGACGATCCACGCCGAGGTGCTGGGCTACGGCCTGAACTGCGACGCCCGGCACCCGGTGTCCCCGTCGCGGTCCAGCGTCGCCAGGTGCGTGCAACTGGCGCTCGACGACGCGGGGGTGAAGCCCGACGAGGTCGACCTGATCTCCGCGCACGGCACCGGCACGAAGCTGAACGACGTGACGGAGTGCGAGGCGATCCGCGACGTCCACGGGGACGAGCCGCCGAGGACGGTGTCGATCAAGTCGATGCTCGGTCACACCATGGGCGCCGCCAGCGCGCTGGCGGCCGTCGCCAGCACGCTGGCGATCACGAGGGGGTTCATCCCCCCGACCACCAACCACCGGGTGACCGACCCCGCGTGCGGGGTCGACTGCGTGCCCAACCACGCGGTGGACGCGGATCTCCGGGTGGTGCAGAACAACGGCCTCGCCTTCGGCGGGGACAACGCGGTACTGGTGCTCGGCAAGCACGGGAGGACGGTCTGATGGCGGGCGCTGCGCCGGTGATCACGGGATGGTCGGCGGTGTCGCCGTTCGGCCACGGCCGCGAGGCCTACGCGGCGGGCGTGCGGTCGGGACGGCCGACGGCCGTCCCGGTCGACCCCGAGCGGTGGTCGGTGCCGGAGGACCGGGCGTGCCTGGTGCCCGACTTCGACGTGGAGGAACTCGTCGGCGGCAAGGGGCTCCGGCACCTCGACCGGGCGAGCGCGCTGGCGCTGGTCGCCGTCGGCGGACTGGTCGAGCAGGGCGTCGACACGGGGGAGCGCGCCGGTGTGGTGCTCGGCACCACGTCGGGCAGCGTCCAGACCGAGATGGACCACATGCGCGACTCGCTGGTGAAGAGCAGGCCGCACCTGCTGAACACCAAGACGTTGGCGAGCGGGTCGATGAACTGCGCGGCGGCCCAGTGCGCCATCCGCTACGGCATCACCGGACCGAACACCACCCTGGCCGGTGGTCGGAGCGCCGCGGTCCACGCGCTGCGCTACTCCGACAGGCTGCTCGCCGCGGGCCGGGCGGACTCGGTGATCGTCGGCGCGGTCGAGGAGTACTCGTCGGCGAGGGCCTGGCTCGCGCACCACGGCAGGGGCTCCGGGTCACCGCTGGGCGAGGGGGGCGCGTTCTTCCGGCTCGAACCGGGCTCCACGCACCGCGCGGCGCTGGCCGAGGTGCTGGGCGTCGAGACCAGGGTGTGCCTGGACGGCTCCGCCCGTCCGGCGCTGCACGACTGCGTGCGCGCGCTGCTGGACCGGGCGTCCGTGCCCGCGGCGGACGTGTGGGCCGTCGTGTCCACCACCGCGTCCGAGCCGGAGCGGGAGGCGCTGGCCGAGCTGTTCGACCTCAGGACGCTGACCCGCGTTCCCGGTGGCCACCAGATCGGCGACACCGGGGCGGCGTCCTCGGCGTTCGCCATCGCGTCCGTGCTCAGCATCGCCGAACGCCTGCCGGAGGCGGCGGGCCGACCGGTGGTGGTCGTGTCGGGCGATCCGCACGGCACCGTCGCCGCCGTCCTGCTGCGCCTGGCGGGTGAGCGCTGATGGCGGGCGTGGCGCTGGTGAGCGGCGGCTCGCGCGGCATCGGTCGGGCCTGCGTCCTGCGGCTCGCGGCCGACGGGTTCGACGTCGGGTTCTCCTACCGGTCGGACGAGGCGAGCGCGGTCGAGCTGGAGAAGGAGATCGGCGAACTCGGCGTGCGCGCGCTCGCCGCGAGGGTCGACGTCACCGACGCCGGGGCCGTCGCGGACTGGGTGGCGCGCACCGAGCGCGAACTCGGCCCGATCAGCGCGGCGGTCACGTCGGCGGGCATCGTCTCCGACGGCCTCGTGGTGTCGATGTCCTCGGCCAGGTGGGAGGACGTGCTGCGGACCAACCTGGACGGCGTCTTCCACGTCTGCCGGGCCGTGCTCTTCCCGATGGTGAAGCGGAGGTCCGGGTCGATCACCATGATCTCGTCCGTCTCCGGCGTGCACGGCAGGGCTGGGCAGGCCAACTACGCGGCGGCGAAGGCCGGGATCATCGGCTTCGCCAAGTCGCTGGCCAGGGAGGTCGGCCCCCGCGGCGTCCGGGCCAACGTCGTCGCGCCGGGACTGATCGACACCCGGATGACCGAGGACCTGTCCGAGGCGGTCCGGCGCGAGATGTCCGAGCGGATCGCGCTCGGACGGGCGGGCAGGCCGGAGGAGGTGGCGGACCTGGTGGCGTACCTGAGTTCCGACCGCGCAACGTACGTCACCGGCTCGGTCGTGGAGGTCCACGGTGGGTACGGTGCCTGAGCGGCGGGTCGTGGTCACCGGCTTCGGCGTGATCTCGGCCATCGGCAGCGGCCGGGAGGGCTTCCTCGCCGGCCTGCGGGCGGGCCGGGACGGCGCGGGACCGGTCACCGCCTTCGACACCGAGGGGTTCGCCCACGGACTGTCCTGCGAGGTCCCCGACTTCGCCGACGACGAGCGGTCCGAGTACGGCCGCGCCACGCGGATGGCCGCCGCGGCGGCCGGGATGGCCGTGCGGGACGCGGGCCTCGACCTGGAGCGGCTGCGCGGCGCCTCGGGCGTGATCGCGATCGGCACCACCGACGGCGACGCCCGCGACCTGGACGACCTGGCGGCCGTGGAGGTGGCGAAGGGCCTGGCCGACCTCGACCCGCTGCTGGCCGGACGAGCCCGGTTCAGCCGGATGCCGGTGGCCGTCGCCGACGAGCTGGGACTGGAGGACGTCGAGCTGATCACGCTGCCCGACGTCTGCGCCGCGGGCACCTACGCCATCGGCTACGGGCTGGACGCGATCCGGTCCGGGGACGCCGACTACGCGCTGTGCGGCGGCGCGGACGCCTTCTGCCGCCGGACGTTCGCCACGTTCTACCGGATGGGCGCGCTGTCCCGCGACGTGTGCAGGCCGTTCGACGTGGACCGCACGGGCGTCGTGTTCGGCGAGGGCGCCGCCGTGCTGGTGCTGGAACCGCTGGACACGGCGCTGGCCAGGGGAGCGGTCATCCACGCCGAGGTGCTCGACCACAACCTCAACTGCGACGCCTTCCACCCCACCAGGCCGGTGGGGGAGTCGGTCGCCGCGTGCATGAGCGGGGCGCTGGTCAACGCACGGGTCGCGCCGGGCGAGGTCGACCTGGTCTTCGCGCACGGCACCGGGACGCCGACCAACGACTCGATGGAGTCCGCGGCGCTCGCCGAGGTGTTCGGGAGCGGCGCGGTTCCGCCGGTGTCGGCCATCAAGTCGATGATCGGGCACACCATGGGCGCCGCGAGCGCCCACTCGTGCGTCGCCGCGCTGCTGGCGATGGAGCACGGCTTCCTGCCGCCCACCGCCAACCACCGCACCCCCGACCCGGAGTGCCCGGTGGACTGCGTGCCCAACGCGGCCAGGGAGGGCGAACCGCGAACGGTGCTGGTGAACGCCCTCGGCTTCGGCGGCTCCAACGCCGCCGTCGTCCTGCGGCGGTACCGGGACGAGGTGGTCCGGTGATCATCTCCGCGATGTCCGTGATCTCCCCGTTCGGCCTGGGGACCGGTGCGTTCGCCGACGGCGTGCTGGCGCGTGAACCCAGACTGTCCACTGTGGAGGATGATGTCCCGTTCGCCGTGCAGGGCGCGGTCGACGGGTTCGACGTCGGCGCGATCCTGGGCGAGACGAAGAACCTGGCCAACCTCGGGCGGGCGGCGGGCCTGGCCGTCGGCGCGGTCGCCCTGCTGCTGCGCGAGCACGACCTGGCCGAGTTCGAGCCCGCCGAACGGGCGCTGGTGCTCGGCGGCGGCCTGATCAGCTCGGACCGGGCGATGGGCATCATGCGCGAGTCGCTGACGAACCCGTATCCGTACCAGGTGAACACCAAGGCGTTCCCCAGCAGCGTGATGAACTACTCGGCCGCGCAGTGCGCGATCAGGTTCGGCCTCAAGGGGTCCAACTCGACGGTGACCACCGGCAGGACGACCGGCCTCTCGGTGCTGAACTACGCCAGGCGCCTGCACCGCGGGGGCCGGTCGCCGGTGGTGCTCGCCGGTGCCGTGGAGGACCTCAACCCCCGGCGCTCGTGGCTCGCCTGGCACGGCCTCGGCGCGCGCGACCCGCTCGGCGAGGGGTGCTGCGTGTTCCTGACCGAGTCCGAGGAGTCGGCGCTCGCGCACGGGAGGCGGCCCGTGGCCGAGGTGCTGGCGCTGGAGTTCGGCTACGCGCCCCGTCCGGAGGCCGCCGCGGGAGCGCTGGCCACCCGCGTCCGGCGGGCGCTGCACCGGGCGGGAGTGGCCGAGGGGGACGTGTGGGCGGCGGCGGTGTCCGGGTCGTCGTCCGCCGAACTCGCCGCCGTGGAGGCGGTGCTCGGCGCGGGAGCGCGGGTGCTGGAACCCGCGGGCCTGATCGGCGACACCGACGGGGCGTCGGCCGCGTTCCAGCTGAGCACCGCCATCGCCTGCGGGGCCGGGGGAGACGTCGCCGTCGTCACCTCGGTCGACGGCGACGGCCACGTCGGCTGCGGCGTGTTCCGCATCTTCGACCGATGACCAGTTCCGACAGCATGGAGACGAGCATGTCGCACGACCTGTCCTTTTCGGTGATCTCCGGCGCGCAGGTGGGCAAGGTCCTGCACGGGCAGGAGAAGCGCGTCGTCGAGCTGGTCGAGGCCGCGTACCTGGCGCACGGCGCCGGGCGGACGGTGAACCCGCCGTCGTACTTCCTGCGGTTCCCGGACCGGCCGACCGCGCGGATCATCGCGCTCCCCGCGTCCATCGGCGGCGACGTGAACGTCGACGGCCTGAAGTGGATCTCCAGCTTCCCGGAGAACGTGGCGAGCGGACTGCCGAGGGCCTCCGCCGTGCTGGTGCTCAACTCACCCGACACCGGGTACCCGTTCGCCTGCCTGGAGAGCTCCATCATCAGCGCCGTCCGCACGGCGGCGTCGGCCGCGCTCGCGGCGGACCGGCTGAGCCGGGGCCGGGTTCGGCCGTCACGGGTCGGCTTCATCGGCACCGGTCTCGTCGCCCGGTACGTCCACACCTACCTCACCGCGACCGGGTGGGACTTCGACGAGGTCGCCGTGCACGACCTGTCCAGCGAGCACGCCGAGGGCTTCGCGTCCTACGTGCGGGGCACCGGTGGCCGGGCGCGGGTGCGCGGCGGCGCGGAGGAGGTGGTCCGCGAGTCCGACCTGGTGGTGTTCGCGACCGTCGCGAGCGAGCCGCACGTGCACGACCCGGCGTGGTTCCGGCACAACCCGCTCGTGCTGAACGTGTCGCTGCGCGACCTGTCCCCCGAGGTGGTCCTGTCCTCGGTGAACGTCGTGGACGACGTGGAGCACTGCCTGAAGGCGAACACGTCCCCGCACCTGGCCGAGCAGGTGGTGGGCAACCGCGACTTCCTGCACGGCACCCTCCACGACGTCCTGACCGGCGCGGTGGAGGTGCCGACCGATCACCCGGTGGTGTTCTCCCCGTTCGGCCTCGGCGTGCTGGACCTCGCCGTGGGCAAGCACGTCCACGACGAGATCGCCGCGGCGGGCGAACTCCACGTCGTGCCGGACTTCTTCTCCGAGCTGCACCGCTACGGAACGCCGCGGTGACCGGTTTCGTCATCAGCGAGGTCGTCGCGAACGCCTCGGGACCGTCGACCGCCACGGTCGAGATCTCCGCCGACGAGCCCGTGCTGCGCGGCCACTACCCGCACCTCCCGATCTTCCCCGGAGTGGGCGTCGTCGAGTGCGTGCGCCGCGGCGCCCACCTCACCGCCCCCGAGGACGCCGGGCCCCTGCGGCTCGCCGCGCTGGAGTCGGTGCGCTGGCTCGCCCCGGTCTTCCCCGGCGACACCGTCCGCATCGCGCTGGACTGGCGCGGTGACGGCGCGGCGCGGTGGTGCACCGGGCACGTCAGCACCGACCGGGGGGCCGCCGCCGTGGTGCGGCTCCGCTTCCTCGCGGGGGAGTCGCGGTGATCGAGGTGACGGGCGTCCGCGCGCTGCTGCCGCACCGCTACCCCGTGCTGCTCGTCGACCGGGTGACCGAGGTGGTCGAGGGCGCCCGGCTGACGGCGGTGAAAGCGGTCACCTGCAACGAACCCTGGTACGCCGGACTGTCCGACGAGGACGACCACGCCTACCCGGAGGGGCTGCTGGTCGAGTCCTGGATGCAGGCGGCCGGGCTGCTGATCCGCCTGGGGCTCGGTCGGGTCGCCGCGCCGGGCGAGGTGATGCTGGCCGGGAAGCTGACCGACGTCGAGTTCCACCACCGGGTCCTGCCCGGCGACGTGCTCAGGCACGACGTCCGCCTGGTCAAGGACCTGGTCCACACCGTGGCCGTGGAGGGGGAGAGCCTGGTCGACGGCACGCCGGTGCTGTCGGTGTCCAGGGCGCTGCTCGCCTTCCGGCCTGAAGGAGCCGTTCAGTGATCATCCGTGACCTGACGTTCGCCAGCGGCGAGCTGATCATGCGGGGCACGCTCCACCTCCCGACCGGACCGTCCGGCCTGCCCGGTCTCGTGCTGGTGCACGGCTCCGGTCCGGGGCGGGCCTCGGGGCTCCGCGACGAGGCCGAGGCGTTCGCGGCGGCGGGCATCGCCGTGCTCGCCTACGACAAGCGGACGACGGGCTACTCGTCCACCGGCCGCGACTACTCGCTGCTGGCCGACGACGCGCTCGCCGCCGTGCGCGCGCTGCGCGCCCAACCCGAGGTCGACCCGGACAGGGTCGGCCTGTGGGGGTTCTCCGAGGGCGGCTGGGTGGCGCCGCTGGCCGCGACCCGGTCGGCGGACGTGGCGTTCGTGGTGACGCTCGGCGCGAACGGCCTCACGCCGAGCAGGCAGCAGGCCTGGGCCACCGCCGCGCACCTGCGGCGGCAGGGCGTCACCGGGTCGATGGTCGACGCGGTCGCCGACACCGGTATGCGCCAGCTCGTCGCGGGTGGGCTGTTCCCCGAGGCGCACTACGACACGGTGCCCGTGCTGGAGCGGGTGCGGCAGCCGGTGCTGGCGATCTGGGGCGAGCTGGACCGCCTCACCCCGCCGGGGGAGAGCCTGGAGATCTTCCGACGGGCCTTCGAGCGCGGCGGCAACGAGCGGTGCGCCCTCCGGACCCTGCCGGGCGCCGACCACGCCGCGCGCCGCACCACCGACGGCTACGACCGGCTGCCCGAGTTCGCCCCCGGCTACCTCGACCTGGTCACCTCGTGGGTCGTCTACGGCCCCACCGGCGCCACGACCGACGCGCCCGCGCACCAGGACGCGCGGAGCAGGCCGCTCGCCCGCGTCGCCTGGTGGGAGTCCGGCCCGGTCCAGATCGGCGCGCTGGTGGTGTTCGTGGTCGCGTTCGCCGTCGGCGGCGTTCGCGGGCCCGTCCGCTGGGGGTCGAGGTTCGGCCTCGCCGCCGTGCTCGGCTGGGTCGGCTACTTCTTCCGGCTGACCACCACCGAGAACCCCTCGGTGGGTCCGGTCGTCGGCGGCCGGTCCGTGCCCTGGCTGGTGCTGCAACTGCTGTCGGCCGGTGTGCCCGCGGCGACGGTGCTGGCCGTGCTCCGCTCCAGGGGGACGCGGACGGGTGTGCGTGTTCGGGTGCTGACCGCCGTCGGCGCGGTGTTCGTGCCGTGGGCGGCGTACTGGGGTCTGCTCAAGCCCTGACCCGTGGTGATCCCGTCCCCGACGGCGGTTCGTCGCCGTCGGGGACGGGGAACACCGGTGGCCTCGACCGCCCGGCTGCTCGCCGCGCACGAGGACACCGTGCGCGACGTCATCCACGCCTTCGACGAGCGGGGGCAGGCCCGCCCGACGGCCACCGCCCGGCCCACGGAGCCGGGCGGGCCCTTCACCCTGCCTCGCCGCGCTGACGTCGATCCGGGCCGCCAGACCTGATGGCGCCCCGATCCCCGTGATCGTGGACGACCTGTCGGCGAGCAGGACACCGGAGATCCGCGCCTGGACAACCCGGCCGACCTCAGCGGTCGACGCACCACGGGTCGTGGCCGTTGAGCGGTCGGTGGTCGGCACGGGGGTCAGCCGCCGATCGCGGCGAACGTGAGGGCCAGGAGCACCACGGCGGACAGCAGCAGGCTGGTCTGCGGTTGGTGCGGCAGGGCTCGGGTGCGCGGTCGGCGGGTGTCGGCTGGTGCGAACCAGGTGCGGAGTCCGTTCAGCAGCGCGGGCATGGTGGGCAGCGCCCCGGCCACCGCCACCGCCACCACCACGGCCGTCGAGCGGCCCGCGATGGACGTGAACGCCTGGCTGATCGCGATGTGCAGGACCGCCATCGACACGACGCCCGCGGCGCAGCACACGAGGACGGACTGGCCGGTCGTGGTCCTGGTGGTGTCGACGGCGTGGGCGCCGGGCCTGCGGGCCAGCTTGGCCTGCTTCTCGCTCTCCCGCCGCAGGCGGAACACGGAGTTGTCGATCCCGACCGCCGTGCCGATCCCCAGCATCACCAGGGCCCCCGCGGTCGCGGACGGCACCACCAGCGACAGCACCGCCGACAGCCCCACCGCCGATCTGACCGCGGTCAACCCGGCGTGCGAGGGCGTCCCGGCCGTGATCACGGCCCCGAACGCGCACAGGACGATCGCCAGACAGCCTGGTGTGTCGAGGAGTGCGGTGTTCATCCCGACCTTCCGTTCGACGGGTGCGTTTGCCTGGTCCCATGGTGGTCCCGCGCCCCCCTCGGGTCAGTGGGGAACGCACCCGCATCCCGGTAGGGCTGTCCCTACGCCTGTTCCGGTGCGGCGGACAAGCGGAACGGCCGGGAGGGGTGCACCCTCCCGGCCGTTCTCGCGCTGCTGGGTCCGACCTCACCCGACGGTCGAGCGGACGCTGGGACTGGCCGCCGCGAGCCCGGTCAGCGTGAGCATCACGCCGCTGACCGCCACCACCGTCCACGTGACCCCGAACGACTCCAGGGCGAAGCCGCCCAGCAGCGAGCCGAACGCGAGCGGACCGTAGGACAGCAGGGAGGCCACGCTGGTCACCCTGCCGAGCAGTTCCTCCGGCACGATCCGGACCAGGTGGCCGCCGACGGCGACCGTCCACACGGCACCGACGTACGCCGTCGCGCTGTAGAGGAACCCCAGCACGACGGGGTTCCCGGCGAACGCGATGAACGGGACGAGCAGCGCCCACGACAGGTTCGCGCCGATCACCAGGTGGGACAGGGCGATCCGGCGGATCCACCACGTGGCGCTCAGCGCGCCGACCACACCGCCGACGCCCGCGACGGTGACGATGATCGAGGCCACCGCCTCGGAGCGGCCGTCGTCCCGGACGATGACGAGCAGCGCCAGGAACAGCACCTGGAAGAGCAGGTTGCTCACCGCGATCAGCCCCGCGGCGGCCCTGGCGAACCTCTGCCGCCACACCCACACGATCCCCTCGGCCAGCTCCGCGAACACCCGCTGCCGCCCCGGAGCCCGCCGCGCCTGGAGCTTCTTCCTGATGAGCAGCAGCGTGGCGAGCGAGAACACGTGGGCGACGGAGGTGAACAGGAACGGCGCCCACTGCGCCACGGGGGCCAGGAACCCGGCGACGGGCTGGCCGAGCATCCCCGCCGCCCGTTCGCGGGCCTCGTTGCGCGCGCTCGCCAGGGTGAGCTGGTCGTCCTCCACGACGCTGCGAAGCGCGGCCCGCTCGGCGATCCGGTAGACCACCGTGAGGCAGCCCTCGACGAACGCCACGACGGCCAGGTGCCACATCCCGAGCCCGCCGAAGAGCATCGCGATCGGGATGCTCCCTACCGCGAGCACGCGGCCCAGGTCGCACGCGATCATCAGCCCGCGCCGGTCGAACCGGTCGACGACGATGCCCGCGGGCAGCTGGACCACCAGGTAGGGCAGCTGGGCGGCGAAGGCCACCAGACCCGCGGCGGGCGCGGATCCGGTGGCCCACAACACGATCAGCGGGTAGGCGAAGGCGCTGACGCGGGACCCCAGGAACGAGATCCCCGCGCCGCTCCACAGCAGCAGGAAGTCCCTGTTGCCGCGCAGGCTCACGGCCTGCCGGTCGGTTCCCGTGGTCACGTGCCGGAACCGTCCCCGCGCCGGCACCAGTCGAGCACCGCCATCGCGCTGTGCATCTTCGTGGTCGCCTGCGTGAACGCGATGCTGGTGGGCCCGTCGAGCACGTCAGCGGTCACCTCCTCGCCCCGGTGGGCGGGCAGGTCGTGCATGAACACCGCTCCCGGACTGCCCTCCCAGAGCCCGGCGTGCACCTGGAACGGCGCGAAGGTCCGCCGCCAGTCCGCGTCCGGCTTCACGGTGCCGGTCGTCTGCCACCGGGAGGTGTAGATGACGTCGACACCGCGCGGCAGGTGCCGCATGTCGTGCCGTTCGACCACCGAGCAGTCGTGCCGCCGCGCCTGCTCCGCCGCGGCCGCCGCGAACGGTTCCGCGAGCCCGTAACCGGGCGGGGTGCGCAGTTCCAGCTCCACACCGGGGAACCGGGTCAGGGCGAGGGCGAGGGCGGACGCGGTGTTGTTGCCCTCGCCGACGTAGAGGACGCGCAGCCCCTCGACGCGGCCGAAGTGCCGCAGCAGCGTGGTGAGGTCGGTGAGGGCCTGCGTCGGGTGCTCCTCGACGTTCATCGCGTTGACCACCGACAGGTCCGGTCCGGCGGCGAGTTCCGCCAGCCGGTCGGCGGTCAGCACCGTGCGGGCGACCAGGACGTCCAGCATCCCCGCGAGCACCTGACCGGTGTCGGCCAGGCTCTCGCCGGTGTTCGTCTGGAGGTCGCCCGGCCCGTACGTGATGACGCGGGCGCCCAGCCGCAGCGCGCCGCTGGAGAACGCGGTGCGCGTGCGGGTCGAGGTCTTCTCGAAGAAGACCCCGACGACGTCGCCGTCCAGCGGCCGTGCGGTCGGCTTCGGGTTCCGCGCGTAGTGGAGCCCCCGGTGGAGGATGTGCTCCAGGTCCGCGTCGGTCAGGTCGCCGATGGACAGCAGGTCGCGTGCTCGCGCCGTCCTCACCGCGGTCATCGGGCCCCCTCCTCGTCCATCACGGTGCCGATCAGCTCGGCCAGCTCGGCGGCCCTGGCGGGCTGGAGGATGCCGTCGTGGTCGCCCGTCACGCGGTGCACGCGCAGGCCACCGGTGGCGAGTTCCCCCCAGCGGGCCAGGTAGCTCTCGTAGGGCTGCTCCCGCAGGACGCCGTGCTTCTCGTCCGCGCACTCGTCGGTGATCACCAGGTGCACCGGTGTGGTGGTGCTCGGGTAGCGGTAGGTGTACATCGCCGCGGTCAGCGTCCGCGTCCGGTCGAGCTGGCGCCGCACGGTGGCCACGTCGGAGTCGGCGAGGGACAGCCCGGCGATGGCGAGCAGCGCCGTGAACTCCTCGTCCTCGGTCGGGACACCCCGGTCGAACAGCTCGATGAGCCGTTCGGTCAGCCAGTCCTTCTCCACCGGGTTGACCGCCGTCGCCGGGTCGCCGATCGGGTCGATCAGCACCACCGCCGCGGCAGGCCGCCCGTCCTCCGCGAGCTGCACGGCCATCTCCCAGGCGAGCGTGGCCCCGGAGGACCAGCCCAGCAGGAAGAACGGCCGCTGGTCGGGCACCTCGCGCACGTACCGGGCGCTCAGCTCGCGCAGGTCGGCGGGCCGTTCACCGGTCGACGCGGGCGCCTCGAACACCGCCAGCGACCCGCCCTCGCCCACGTGGTCGGCCAGCGGCACGAACCAGTGCCCGCTGCCGCCCTGGGGGTGCGCGCAGTACAGCGGGGGCCGGGTGCCCCTGGGCGTGAGCCACGCGAGCGCCCTCTCGTCCGCGGCACCCGGTCCGCCCGCGAGCAGCCCGGCGAGCCCGGCGATCGTGCGGTGCTCGAAGACGTCCCGCACCGAGACGGTGAAACCGCCCGCGTGCAGGGCCGAGACCAGGTTCAGCGTGCGGATCGAATCGCCGCCGAGCGCGAAGAAGTCGTCCTCCACGCCGAGGTCGTCGACGCCGAGCACGGCGCCCCAGACCTCCGCCAGGCGGACCTCGGTCCCGGTGCGCGGCGCGACGGGGGCCGTGGCCGCGAGCGCGGCGCGGTCCGGGGCGGGCAGCGCGCCGCGGTCCACCTTCCCGTTGGCCGTCAACGGCAGCGCGTCCAGCGCGACCAGCGCGGCGGGCACGAGGTGGTCGGGCAGGAGCCCGCCGACGTGCTCGCGGACGGCACCGGTGTCGGCGGTGCCGACGACGTACCCGACGAGCCTGCCCGAGGCGACCTTGGCCGCGGCGTCGCGGACACCGGGAGCGCCCAGCAGCGCGGCCTCGACCTCGCCCAGCTCGATCCGCTGGCCGCGGATCTTCACCTGGTCGTCCCGCCGCCCGATGAACTCCAGCTGGCCGTCCGGGCGGTAGCGGACCCGGTCGCCGGTGCGGTACAGCAGCTGGCCGGGGGTGGCCGAGAACGGGTCGACGACGAACGCGCGCGCCGTCCGCTCCGGGTCGTTGAGGTACCCGTGGCCCACCCCGGCGCCGCCGACGTGGAGTTCGCCGGGGATGCCGACCGGAACGGGCTGCCGGTGGACGTCCAGCACGTACAGCCGGGTGTTGCGGACGGCCCTGCCGATCGGCACCTGCGGCCGGTCGAAGGGCGTGCCGCTGGTGAGGAAGGCGTGCGTGACGTCGTCCGAGCACTCCGTCGGCCCGTAGGCGTTGACCACGTCGACGCCGGGGAACCGGGCGAACCAGCGGACGCACAGCTCCGGCGGCAGTGCCTCGCCGGTCACCAGCAGCCACCGCAGCCCGGACAGGTCCGGCGCGGCGATGCCCGCGTCCCAGCCGTCGAGCGCGGCCCGCAGCAGCGACGGCACGACCTCCAGGACCGAGACCCGCTCGCGCTCCACCCGTGCGAACAGCTCGGCGGGGTCGGCGGCGTGCGCCTTGCCCACCACGCGGACCCGACCGCCCACGACCAGCGGCGCCAGCATCTGCCACACCGACACGTCGAAGGTCAGCGGCGCGTTCTGCACGACCGCGTCGCCCGCGGTCAGACCGAGGTCCTCCACCTTGGCGAGCAGGTGGTTCACCATGCCGCGCCGGTGCACCATCGCGCCCTTGGGCTGACCGGTCGACCCGGACGTGTAGATCACGTACGCCAGGCCGAGACCACCCTCCGGGGGCGTCCTGGGCACCCACGCGTCGACCGGGTGCTCGGCGTCGTCGAGCACCCGCAGCCGCACCGGGAGCCCCTCGGTCGCCGCCACGGCGTGCTCCTCGTGCCCCGGCCCCACCAGCAGCGTGCGCACACCGCTGTCGGCCAGCAGCGTCGCGGTGCGGTGCACCGGGACCGCCGGGTCGAGCGGGAGGTACGCGCGGCCCGCGCCCATCACGCCGAGCACGGCCGCGATGAACCCCGCGCCGGGGTCGCCGAGGACCGCGACCAGCGTGCCCTCCTCGTCACCGGCCAGGTCCCGCGACACCGCGCCCGCCCTGCGGGCCAGCTCCGCGTAGGTCAGCCGCCCGCCGTCCTCGACGACGGCGACGGCGTCCGGGGTCCGGCGCACGAACTCGCGGAACCGCTCGACCAGGCCCTCGTCGCCGAGCGGCCGTTCCGTGCGGTTCCAGTCGGTGAGCTGCGTGCGGCGCTCGGCCTCGGGCAGGAACGTGGCGCGCGCGTCCCCGTCGAGGTCGAACACCATCGCCTCCAGCACGGCCCGGTACATCGCCAGCAGCCGCTCGCCGTTCTCCCTGGCCAGCACGTGCGTGTCGGTGTGCAGCAGCACCACGTCGCCCATCGCGGCGACGGTGAGGGCGAACTCGTTGGGGCTGTCGTCGATGACCGACTCCGGGTCGACGTGGCCGGTGTCCACGACGTGGAAGTCCAGGTAGATGAAGAACGTCTCGACCAGCCGCTCGGTCGCGCCGACCTCGCGGTGGATCTCGGGCAGCGGGAAGCGGCGGTGGGGCCACAGCTCGACGTGCCCGGCGAAGGTCTGCTGGACCAGCTCGCGCCAGGTCCCGGCCGACCGGTCGAACGGGAAGGGCACGGTGTTCAGGTACATGCCGTGCACCCGTTCGGCGCCGAGCACCTCCGGCCGGGCGTCGCACACCAGACCGGTGAACATCGTGGGCTCGTCGGTGAGCGTGCTCATCACCTTGAGGTAGGCGGAGTGCAGCACGCTCTTGAGCGAGACGTCGGCCTTCTTCGCCACCGCCCGCAGGTCGGTCATGATGTCCGCGCACGGCAGTTCCAGCCGGTAGGGCTCGCGCGGGCCGTCGTCACCGCGCCACGCCGACGGCAGCTCGTACCGGGGGTGCCGCGCGACGACGTCGCGCCAGTACGCCCTGGACTCCTCGGACGCCAACGACTCCAGCTCGGCGGCGACGAAGTCGGCGTACCGCACGTCCGGCATCGGCGGGGCCTCGACGGGCCTGCCGTCGCGGACCTGGTGGTAGGCCGTGAGCAGCTCCATCAGCAGCGAGTGGTAGCTCCAGCCCTCCAGGATGACGTGGCACTCGGTGATGGAGATCCACCAGCCGTCGTCGACCACGTGCACGAAGTACCGCAGCAGCGGCGGTTCCGCGAGGTCGAACAGCGTGGCGCGCTCCCGCGCGGTGAACTCGTGCAGCACGGCGGTCTGCTCGGCCGCGTCCAGCCCGCGCAGGTCGCGCGTGCCGATCGGCATCTCGGCGGTGGCGTGCACGAGCTGCATCGGCACCGAGTACCCGACCGCGTCCAGCGACGTCCGCAGGACCTCGTGCCGACGCACCAGGCTCGCCGCCGCGGCCCGCAGCGCCTGCTCGGAGAACGGGTGCTCGTCCGTGATCTTGAACGAGCAGACGTTGTGGTAGATGTTGTCCGAGCCGCCGACGAGCATCTCGACCAGCATCCCGGCCTGCACCTTCGACAGCGGGTACGCGTCGAGCACGTCGGACGGGATGAGCGCCCGGTCGACCGCTGGCACCAGCTCGAACGGCCGGACCACCGTCGTGGCGGGCGCGGGGTTCGCGGACCGGTCGAGGAACTCCGCCAGCCGGGCGACCGTCCGGTGCTCGAAGACGTCCCGCACCGCCACGTCGAACCCGTGCACCCTCAGCGTGCCGACCAGCGACACCGCGCGGATCGAGTCGCCGCCGAGGTCGAAGAACCCGTCGTGCACGCCGAGCGTGTCGATCCCGAGCACCTCGCGCCACACGGCCGCGACCCTCGTCTCGGTCACGGTGCGCGGCGCGACCACCTCGACGTCCGCGCGGATGGCGCTCTCGTCCGGTGAGGGCAGCGCGCGCTGGTCGAGCTTCCCGTTGGTGGTCAGGGGGAACCGCTCCAGCGACACGAACGCCGAGGGCACCATGTAGTCGGGCAGGACGCGGCCCAGCAGCGCCCGCAGCTCGCCGGGGTCGAGCACGGCCGGTCCGGACGGCACGAGGTAGGCCACCAGCCGCTTGTCGCCCGGCTCGTCCTCCCGCAGCACGACGACCGCGTCCCGCACCGAGGGGTGCTCCGACAGCGCGGCGACGATCTCGCCCAGCTCGATCCGGAAGCCGCGCAGCTTGACCTGCTGGTCGATCCGGCCGAGGAACTGGAGGCTGCCGTCGGGCAGGCGGCGGGCGGAGTCACCGCTGCGGTAGAGCCGCTCGTCGCCGACGAGGCCGGTCACGAACCGCTGCTCGGTCAGCTCCGGCCGGTTGAGGTAGCCGCGGGTGACCCCCGGTCCGCCGACGTGCATCTCACCCGGCAGCCCGATGGGGACCAGCTTGCCGTACCGGTCGAGCAGGTGGATGCGGGTGTCGTCGAGCGGGTAGCCGATCGGGTTGCCCGCACCCGGTGCGAAGTCGTCCTCCACGAGCCGGTGGAACGTCGAGTGCACGGTCGTCTCGGTGATGCCGTACATGTTGACCAGGGCCGGTTCGGCGAGCCCGAACCGGTCGACCCACGGCGCCAGGTCGGGCAGTTCGAGCTTCTCGCCCGCGAACACCACGGCCCGCAGCGCGAGGTGCGCGAGGCGGGGGTCGTCCAGCTCTGCCGCGGTGACGAGCGAGCGGAACGCCGACGGCGTCTGCGACAGGACGGTCACCCGGTTGGCCACCAGCAGGTCGAGGAAGTCGTCCGGCGACCGCGACACGTCGAACGGCACGACGACGAGCCGCCCGCCGTGCAGCAGCGCGCCCCACATCTCCCACACCGACACGTCGAACGCGTAGGAGTGGAACATCGACCAGACGTCGTCGCCGCCGAAGCCGTAGTGCCGCCGCGAGGAGCTGAACAGCCGCAGGACGTTGCGGTTGGTCACGCACACGCCCTTGGGCCGCCCGGTCGACCCGGACGTGTAGATCACGTAGGCCAGGTCCTCCGGCCCGCCGGTGCGGTCGGGGTCGGTGGCGGGCCGCGCGGCGATGGCCGCGGCGTCGTCGTCCAGCACGACCACGGCTCCGGTGTGGACGGACCGCACCAGGTCCAGGTGCCGGGAGGTGGTGACGACGACGGGGGTCTCGGCGTCGGAGACCATGAACCGCAGCCGGTCGGCCGGGTAGGCCGGGTCCAGCGGCAGGTAGCCCGCTCCGGACTTCGTGACGCCGACCAGGGTGGGCACGAGGTCGTCGCCGCGCTCCAGGCAGACCCCGACGAGCGACTCGGCGCCCACGCCCAGCTCGCGCAGGTGGTGGGCGAGCCGGTTGGCCCGTCCGTTCAGCTCCGCGTAGGTCAGCTCCGCGCCGCCGCACACCACGGCGACCGCGTCCGGCGTCCGGGAGACCTGCTCCTCGAACACCTCGCGCAGACCGCGGTCGTCCCGCACGACCGAGACCGCCGAGTCGTCCAGGAGCACCCGGAGCTCTTCGTCCAGCAGGAAGTCCAGCGAGCGCACGTCGGTGTCGGGGTTCGCCGCGATGCTGTCCAGCAGCCGGGCGAAGTGCCCGGCCAGCCGCCGCACCGTGGCCTCCTCGAACAGGTCGGTGGAGTACTCGACCTGGCCGCCGAGCCCGCCGTCCGGGAGTTCGGCGACCTGCATCGCGAGGTCGAACTTGGCCACCCGCCAGGAGAGGTCGACGTGCTCGACGGCCAGCCCCGCCACCTCGGAGCCGCCGGCGGGCGCGTCGTGCATCGTGAACGCGACCTGGAACAGCGGGGTGACCGACATGTCGCGCTCGGGCTGGATCTCGTCGACCAGGCGGGCGAACGGCACCGCCTGGTGGTCGAACGCCTCCAGGACGTTGACCCGGTTGCGCACCAGCATGTCCTGGAACGACGGGGACCCCTCGATCCGCATCCGCAGCACCAGGTTGTTGATCACGTAGCCGCACAGCCCGGTCAGGTCGGGGTGGGTGCGGCCGGACGCGACGGTGCCCACGGCGACGTCGTCCTGGCCGGTGTAGCGGGCCAGCAGGCACTGGAAGGCCGTCAGCAGCACCATGAACCGCGTGGCGTTGTGGTCCTTCGCCAGCACGTCGAGCACCCGGACCGTCTCCGGTCGGAGGCTGAACGGCACCGAGGCGCCGTGCCAGCGGCGCACCGGGGGTCGGGGCCGGTCGGTCGGCAGGTCGAGCCGGGGCAGGTCGGCCAGCGCGGTGCGCCACCACCACAGGTGGTGCTCCAGGGCCCGGTCGGACTGCCACTCCTGCTGCCACGCGGCGTAGTCCGCGTACTGCACCGGGACGGGCGGCAGCGGCGACGGCTGACCCGCGTGGAACGCCGAGTACAGCGCGCCCAGCTCGGCCAGCACCAGCTCCTGCGACCTCGCGTCCGAGGCGATGTGGTGGAACACCGCGACCAGCAGGTGCTCGGTCGTGCTGATCCGCAGCAGGCTCAGCCGCAGCGGGAGGTCGCGCTCCAGGGCGAACGGGACCAGTGCCTCCCGCTCGGCCGCCGCCATCGCGGCGGCCTCGCGGTCCTCGGCGGGCAGGTCGCGGAAGTCGACGACCGTCCACTCCGGAGGCTCCGGCGGCAGCACCACCTGGCTCGGCTCGCCCCCGACCACCTCGTAGCGGGTGCGCAGGATCTCGTGCCTGGCGACCAGCTCGGCCCACGCGCCGCGCAGCGCCCCCTCGTCCAGCGGGCCGCGCAGGCGCAGCACCAGCGGTACCAGGTACTCCGGGCTGTCCGGGTCGAGCTGGTTGAGGAACCACAGCTGGCGCTGCCCGAAGGACAGGGGGAGCGGCTTGTCCCGGTCGGCCCTGCCGATCGAGACCCGGTTGCCGATGACCCCTCCCGCCATCCGCCTGCGGATCAGCTCCTCGCGGTACGCCTCGGTCTCCTGTCCTGCGCTCATGCCTGCCATCCCTCGGTCCGCTTCGTCTCGGCCACCACGTCGGCCGCGCTGAGCCGGTCCACGTCAGCCCTGATCTCGTTCTCGACGGCACTCGCCAGACCGGCGACCGTCGGCTGGTCGAACAGCACCCGGATGCCGACCTCGACCCCGAACCTCTCCTGGATCATCGACACGACCCTGGTCGCGGAGATCGAGTGCCCGCCGAGTTCGAAGAAGTTGCCGTGCACCCCCACCTCGCCGGGCAGCACCTCGGCCCAGATGTCCGCGATGGCCCGCTCCAGCACGGTCCGGGGGGCGTCGTGCCCGCCCGCGTCGCCCGCCCGCGGGCCCGGTGCGGGCAGCGCGCGGTGGTCGACCTTGCCGTTGGCGTTGAGCGGGAGCGCTTCCAGCGGCACGAACACGTCCGGGACCTGGTGCCGCGGCATGGTCTCGCCGAGCGACTCCCGCAGCCCGGACACGTCGGTCCCCACGTAGTAGGCGACCAGCCGCTGGTCGTCCAGCACCACCACGGCCTCCCGGACGCCGGGCAGCGCCAGCAGCGCCGCCTCGACCTCGCCGAGCTCGACGCGGTAGCCGCGGATCTTCACCTGGTCGTCGGCGCGACCGCGGAACTCCACGGCGCCGGTCCCCGTCACGCGCCCGAGGTCACCGGTGCGGTAGAGCCGCGAGCCGGGCCGCCCGTACGGGTCGGGGACGAACTTCTCCGCGGTCAGCGCCGGGTTCCCCGCGTACCCGCGGGCCACGCCGACACCACCGACGAAGACCTCCCCGACGGCGCCGATCGGCACGGGCTCCAGGTGCTCGTCCAGCACGTACATCGTCGTGTTGGGGATCGGCCGCCCGATGGACAGGAACTCGCCGGCCCACGGCTCGCCCGCGTGGAACACCGAGTTGCCCACGGTGATCTCGGTCGGGCCGTACTCGGCGGCGAACCGGGCGTCCGGCCTGCCGGTCACCTCGCGCCAGCGGTCGACCATCGTCGCGGGCACGCGGTCACCGGCCACCACGACCAGGTCCGCCAGGGGAGCGGGAGCGCGCGCCTCCAGCTGGTGCGTCACCAGTTCCAGCTGCGCGGGCGCCAGCTTGACGAAGCTGAACGGACCGGCGTCGGCCAGCGTCGCCCCCAGCTTGGTCAGGTCGAGGTCCTGCGGGAGCAGGTGCACCGGCTGACCGGTCATCAGCGGCGTCCAGAGGTTCGGCATCCCCAGGTCGAAGGCGATCGACGAGAACAGCGGCGCACCGCCGGTCCCGTGCGAGGCGTAGGCGTCGGCCGTCCACCGCAGGTAGTTCGCCAGCCCGCGGTGGGGCACCGCGACGCCCTTCGGCCGACCGGTCGACCCCGAGGTGTAGATGACGTACGCGAGCCGGTCGAGGTCGTCGGGGACCCACGGCGGCGTGGCGGGGGCCGCGGCGACCTCCGCGTGGTCGTGGTCGAGGAGCAGCCGCCCGCCCGCGAAGCCCTCCGCCAGCTCGGCGAGCCGCGAGTCCGTCAGGACGACCTCGGCCCCGGAGTCGGCCAGCACCAGCGCCACCCGCTCGGCGGGGAACGACGGGTCGAGCGGCACGAACGCCGCACCGGCCTTCCACGCGCCGAGCAGGCAGGCCACCAGGTCGACCCCGCGGTCCAGCAGGACGCCGACCACCGACTCGACGCCGACCCCGCGGGAGCGCAGCAGGTTCGCGATCCGGTTCGCCCGCTCGTCCAGCTCGCCGTACGTCGTCGTCCGGCCGCTCGCCACCAGCGCGACGGCGTCCGGCCGCCGGGCGGCCCGCGTGGCGAACACCCGGTGCACGGGCAGGCCCTCGGTGGGCAGGAGCGTGTCGTTCCAGTCCCGCACCAGCAGGTCGCGCTCCTCCCGCGTCACGACGTCCACCTCGGACACCGGGCGGTCGGGGGAGTCGGTGAGGGCTTGGGCCAGGTGGACGAAGTTCGCCGCCATCCGCCGGACCGTGTCCTCGTCGAACAGCGCGGTCGCGTACTCGAAGACGCCCTGCACCGTGCCGTCGGCGCGCTTGCGCACGATCAGCGTGAGGTCGGTCTTCGCGGTGTTCCAGAGCGCCCGCATCGTCTCGTCGTCGACCGACTCGGAGTTCGTCGACGACAGCGCCTCGTCGTGCAGGTCGAAGATCACCTGGTACAGCGGGGTCCTGGACAGGTCGCGGTCGGTCCGGGCCTGCTCGACGAGCCGCTCGAACGGGATGTCGGAGTGCGCGAACGCGGCCAGGCAGGTCGCCCGGACCGCCGCCAGCGCCTCGGTGAACGTCTGCTCGGGGCGCACACCGGCGCGCAGCACGAGCGAGTTGAGGAAGAAGCCCACCACCTCCTCGACCTCCGCGCGGGTCCGCCCCTCGATCGGCGTGCCGACGGCGACGTCCCACCCGCGGCTGTAGCGGGCCAGCAGCACGTGGAAGACGGTCAGCAGGGCCATGAACGGGGTCGCGCCCTGCTCCCTGCCCCGCTCGAAGAGGGCCTTCGCCGTGTCCACCGGCACGGCGAACTCCAGCGCGGCACCCCGCGAGTCCCGTTCCGCCGCACGGGGTCGGTCCACGGGGAGGTCCAGCGGTCGCAGCCCCTCCAGCGCCGTCCGCCAGTACTCCGACTGGGCGGCGAACACGTCGTCGGTCAGCGCCTGCCGCTGCCAGATCGCGTGGTCCGCGTACTGGAGCGTCGGCGCGGGCAGTTCCTCGCCCGCGCACAGCCGCGTGAACTCGTCCGACAGCACGACCATCGACCGGCCGTCGCAGGCGATGTGGTGGGCCGTCACCAGGAGCGTGCCGCCGCCGTCGGCGTGCCGGACGAGCAGCGCCCGCCACACCGGCCCGCGCTCCAGGTCGAAGCCCAGCGCCAGTTCGTCGCGGAACAGGGTGACCGGGTCGCCGGTGCGGGTCCGCAGCTCGACCGGCGCGGGCGGGTCGATCACCTGGTACGGCTCGCCGTCCTCCAGCACGTACCGGGTCCGCAGCACCTCGTGCCGGACCGCCAGTGCGTTCAACGCCCTCCGCACGGTCGCCTCGTCGGTCTCGGCGGACACGGTCAGGAAGAGCGGGACGGTGTACTCCGGGTCGCCCGCGCGCAGCTTCTCCAGGAACCACAGGCGCTGCTGCCCGAACGACAGCGGCACGCGCGGGCCGCGGGGGAGCGCGACCGGGGCCGTGCCCGCACCGTCCTGTTCGGACAGCAGCCGCGCCTGCGACCGCACGGTCGTCGAGGCGAACAGCGTGGCCACCTCGACGCGGCGGCCCGAGAGCGCCCTGAGCCGCTCGGCCAGCCGGGTGATCAGCAGCGAGTGCCCGCCGAGCTGGAAGAAGTCGTCGTCGAGGCCGATCCGGTCGACGCCGAGCAGCTCGGACCAGATGTCGGCCACCATCCGCTCCGCCGCCGAACCCGGTCGCGCGTAGGCGGGGCCGCCGACGGACCCGGTGATGTCGAGCGCCCGCAGCGCGGTGCGGTCCACCTTGCCGCTCACCGTGAGGGGCAGGTCCGCGACCAGCACGAACACCGTGGGGACCAGGTACTCCGGGAGCCGCTTGCGCAGGAACGCCCGCAGCGCGCTCGGGCCCACCTCGTCGTCGTCCGCGACGACGTAGGCGACCAGCCGCTTGCTGCCCTGGTTGTCCGGCACCCCGAGCACGACGCAGGCCCGCACACCGGGGTGCGCCTGGACCGCGATCTCGATCTCGGCGGGCTCGATCCGCACCCCGCTGATCTTGAGCTGGTCGTCGAGCCTGCCGAGGTACTCCAGCACGCCGTCGGACCGCCACCGCGCGCGGTCACCCGTGCGGTACAGCCGGGAACCCGGCGGCCCGATCGGGTCTGGCACGAACCTCTCCGCCGTCATCGCGGTCCTGCCGAGGTAGCCGAGCGCGACCCCCGCGCCGCCGAGGTGCAGCTCGCCGGGCACGCCGATGGGCGCGAACTCCCCGTTCTCGTCCAGCACCAGCACGTGGGCGCCGGTGATGGGCCTGCCGATGGGCACCGGCCCGGTGGTCTGCTCGGGGTCGCACCGGTACGCGGTCGCGTCGATCGAGCACTCGGTCGGCCCGTAGGTGTTCCACGTCTCGACCGGGAGCTGGGCCCACAGCTGCTGGAGCAGCTCGGCGTGCAGCGCCTCGCCCGCCGAGAACAGCAGCCGCAACGACGTGCAGTCGCGCAGACCCGGCTCGGCGACGAGCAGCCGCAGCACCGAGGGCACGACCTGGAGCACGGTCACCCGGTGCCGCACGACCGCCGCGAGCATCGTGGCCGGGTCGCGTTCGGCGCCGACGGGCGCCAGCACGACCGCGCCACCGCTCACCAGCGGGGCGAACACCTCCCACGCCGCGGCGTCGAAGCTCAGGCTGGTCTTCTGGAGGACCCGGTCGTCGGCCGACAGCCCGTGGGTCTCGACCGTCCAGCCGACCCGGTTCGCGATGCCCGCGTGCGAGATCACGACCCCCTTGGGCGTGCCCGTCGACCCCGAGGTGTGGATGACGTAGGCCGGGTCGCCCATCGTGGCCGCGCTCGCCACCACCCCGTCCGCCTCGTCCAGCAGTGCCGGGAGCGACCGCGAGGTCAGCACGCACTCGCAGCCGGTGTTGGCGAGGATGGCGGCCGACCGCTCCTCCGGGTGCTCGGGGTCGAGCGGGACGTAGGCGGCACCCGCCTTCCAGATGCCCAGCAGCGCCACCACGAGGTCGACGCCGCGGCGCATCCGGACGCCGACGACGGAGCCGTTGCCGTTGCCGCGGGCGCGCAGCGCGGCGGCCAGTAGCCCGGACCGGTGGTCCAGGGCGGAGTAGGTGATCTCCTGCCGGTCGTCGAGGACGGCGACCGCGTCGGGCGTCCTGGCCACCTGGTCGGCGAAGAGGTCCGGCAGCGTGCGGCTCACGGGCGTCCCGCTTCGAGTCGCGTGCGCAGGCTCAGCGGCCGCAGGTCCGTCCACTCCCGCGAGATGCGGTCCAGGCACTCCTGCTTGCTCGCGGGCTCCCCGTCGGCCGACCAGCCCGCGGGCAGGTCGCGGTCGGCGGGCCAGAGGGAGTACTGCTCCTCGTCGTTCACCACGACCCGGTAAGCCGGACCGTTGTCGAGTTGGTCGGTCATGAGCCTCTCGTCTTTCCTGAAGTGTCAGCGGCCGGTCGCGAAGGCCAGGAGACGGGCGCGTTCGGCGTCGTCGGTCAGCGGGACGTCCACCACGCGGTGGTCCGGGTCGGCCGCGGCGGCGCGCAGCAGCCGCACGAAGTGGTCCGCCAGCCTCCGCACCGTGGCCCCGTCGAAGAGATCGGTGTCGTACTTGAAGTCGCAGCGCACCGAGGTGAGGGTGCGGATGACCTCCAGGGTCAGGTCGAACTGGCCCTCCTGCTGCCCCACGGCGATGGCGGACAGCCGCAGCCCGGCGTAGTCCATCCCGGCCCCGTGGCCGCCCGCGGCCATCTCCATCAGCGAGCGCGACCGTCCTACCGAGACCATGCTCACCAGCACCTGGAACAGCGGGCTGGTGCCGGGCAGGCGGGGGAGGTCGAGCGCCTTCGGCAGCAGGGCGAACGGGTAGTCCGCGTGCGCCATGCCCGTGTTGAGCTGGCGGTTCACCTCGGTGGTGACCTCGCGGAAGGTCGTCGTGGGGCCGCACCGCGCGCGCAGCGGGATCGAGTTCACGTAGAAGCCCGCGACGCCCTTGCGGTCGAAGCCGAAGCTCGACGTGGCCGCGCAGCCGAGGACGAAGTCCTGCTGCTGCGTGTGGCGGTAGAGCAGCGTCTGGAACACCGCGAGCAGGTGCCGGACCGGGGTCACCCGGTTCGCCCGCGCGGCGGGGACGAGCCCGGCCACCACGTCGTCGGGGAGCTGGAGGTCGTAGGAGGCACCCCGGAACCGCTGGTGCGCGGGGCGGGGCCGATCGGTCGGCAGGTCGAGCACGGGCGGCGCCCCGGCGCAGACCTCGCGCCAGTGGCCCACCAGCGCCTCGGCCCGCCGCGAGTCGAGCACCGCCCTCTCCTTCGCGACGAAGTCCGCGTAGGTGTGGACGAGCGGCTCCCAGCGGGGCAGTCCGCCCGCCAGCAGCGCCTGGTAGGCGTCGAGGACGGTCTGGAGCACCAGCACGACCGACGGGAGGTCCATCGCGATGTGGTGCGACACGAACACGAGCGCGGCGTCGTCGGCCGACACCCGCAGCAGCACGAGCCTGCACGGCGGGCCTGCCTGGAGCCGGAACGGGCGCGCCACCTCCTCGCGGACGAGCCGCAGCAGCTCCTCGTCGTCGACGCCGGGCACGTCGCGCACGTCGAGGGCGAACATCCCGCTGTCGCTGGTGATCCGCCTCGGCAGACCCTCCACCTCGGTGAAGACCGAGCGCAGCACGTCGTGGCGGTCGGCGGCCAGCGCCGTCGCCCTCGCGAGCACGGACACGTCCACCGGCGTGTGGACCCGCATCGGCCACGCGACGTTGTAGACCGCGCTCTCGGGCGCCATGCGGTGGATGAACCACAGCGCCTCCTGGCCGACGGACAACGGGCATTCCACGATGACGACCTCCGGGTGGGAAGACCGAACTCGTTGCGCCGCAACGGCTCCCGCGCAACGAGTTCGGTGCTTCAGCGACTTCAGCTGTTGTTGTTGTTCGCGTTCACGTTGTTGTTCAGGTTGTTCAGGTTGTTGTTGTTCGAGTTGTTGAGGTTGTTGTTGTTCACGAGGTCCACCACCTTGGGATCCGGGCGGGGCATCGGACGCCACCGCCGACTGCCCGACTGGCCGGGCGGTGACAACGATCTCGGCAGCTCGCCGGGTCCACATCGCCCATCGTGCTACTCCGGTGCGGGCCGGCCGGTTCGCGCCACCGTCGCTGACAACATGGGCGATGTGGCGGCCTGGAGCCCTGTCCAGGGTGGATACCCATGACGAGTCAACTGAACGGCCGGAGCGCGCTGCTCGACGACGTGAGCGCCCACGTGCTGACCAAGAGCGATCGACAGGTGGTCCGCAGGCTCGCGGCGAGCCTCACCATCGAACCGGACGCCGCGATCGACACGGCGGAGTGGGTGGACCAGGCGCGCGAGCTGTCGAACCAGCTGCCGCTGGGGCTGCGCGAGGCGCTGCGCCAGTTCCGCCGGGACCCCGGCGCGGAGGGCGTCCTGCTCGTGCGGGGCCTGCCGGTCATGGGGCCGGACGCGGTGCCGACCCCGAACGTCGCGGGTTCCGTGCAGCGCAGGCCGACCGAGCCCGCGAGCGCGCTGGTGCTGGCCTGCTCCCAGATCGGCGACGTGGTCGCGTTCCGCCAGGAGAAGGGCGGCGCGCTGGTCCAGGACGTCGTCCCCGTGCCGGGGAAGGAGGACTTCCAGGGCAACGCGGGGTCGGTCACCCTCAAGATGCACACCGAGAACGCGTTCCACGAGCACAGCCCGGACTTCGTCGCGCTGATCTGCCTGCGCAACGACCACGACAACGTCGCGGGGCTGCGCACCGCGAGCGTCCGGCGCGCGGTCGAGCTGCTGCCCGACCAGATCCGCGAGGTGCTCGGCCAGCCCAGGTTCGTGACGAGCCCGCCCCCGTCCTTCGGCGACACCGTCCCCTCGGCGGGACCGCGCCCGGTGCTGGAGGGCGACCCGGAGGACCCGAACATCCGGGTCGACTTCGCGGCGACGGACCCGGTGGACGTCGTGGCGGCGACCGCGCTCGACCAGCTGCGCGAGGCGCTCGACCAGGTGCGGCGCACGTTCATCCTCCAGCCCGGCGACCTCGCGGTCGTGGACAACCGGCTGGCCCTGCACGGCCGGACCTCGTTCCACCCGCGCTACGACGGGCAGGACCGCTGGTTGCAGCGCGCCTACGTCCAGCTCGATCCCCGGCGGTCGCGGCCCGCCCGCGCCGGGGGTGGCGACGTCCTGACCTGATCGCCGTCGCGGGAGTGCCACGGGCCCGCGTGCTCGTCGACCGGTTCGACGAGCACGCGGGCCCTTCGCTGTGCGCGGTACCGGTTCCGGGAACCTGGCGCGCCTGTCGGTGCCGGCGAATCTTGGCCACCGAACCGGCACGGTCGTGCCGTCGCGGGCCGGGTCGTGCGGACAGCGTCGCGCGGACAGGGGTCGCGGGGGCTGATCAGCCCTTTCACGTACGCGTTCCCGCCGGATTCGGCAGATCCTCGACAACCGCGTGGATACCCCGCGATACGCCCCACAGGTGGGCGTCTATCGGTTAGGATCACCCTGACAAAGCGGGTGAATGTTTTTCATGTTCTCTGATGCTCTTGAACGTTACCCGACTCTTCCAAGTGAGACGGATCGTCCATTCGGCATTCGGTCGAGAGGTGTGGTCCGCGTTCGGGATCCGCACTGGTGACAGGCGCTTTCCGGCAAAGTGTGAAGCCTTTGTGGGGTGGCCCGCGCCCGCCACAGTTATTTCACGGCACCTGGAATCAGGGCATACTGGCTGTTCAGCGGGTTGACTTGGAATCGGCAGCCGTGTTTACTCGGAACTCGCATCGTGCGGAGTTCACTTCGACGACGACGGGCGCAACCGGCGTTGGCCTTTTGGGCGGTAAGTCTGTGCCGCATCCGGACTCGATTCGCCACGATTGTTCCAGATTGCCTGTGGAGCGTCAAGAAGTGGCTAGTTCGCGGGGCCGGATAGCGGGATGATTGTCCAGCGAATGAGCGTTGACCGCTATTGTGTGCTTTGTCGCTCCGAACCCGGTGGTAGAGCGGGTTTGTTCGCTTTGTGTTCAGTGGAGGGAAGCCGTGTCCGTCATCCCGGTTGGCCGAGGTTGGGAGCTCGAGGTGGTGGCCGATCGGATGGTGTCTGCTCGGGAGGGGCAGGCGCAGGCGGTGCTGCTGCGCGGTCCGGCCGGGATCGGGAAGGCCCGCCTGCTCGACGAGGTCCTGGCCGGGCCGTGGTGCGACGACGCCATGGTGCTGCGCACGACGTGCGAGCAGTCCGGTGCCCAGTTCGACGCGGTGCGCACCCTCTTCGACCCACTCGGCCTGCCGTCGTCGGCGCTCAAGCCGGACTGGCTGCACCAGCTCGCCATCAGCCTCCTGAACGACCGCCCGCTGGTGATCGTGCTGGAGGAGGTGCAGCGGTGCGACTCGCGCTCGCTGCGCTGGGTGGAACTCCTGCTGCGGCTGTCCCTGCGGCTGCCCCTGGTGCTCCTGCTGACCGAGCGCGCGGGCGAGCCCGTCAGGGCGGAGGCGCTGCTGGCCGACCTCGTCGCGCACGAGCGTTGCCGCACCCTCGACCTGGAACCGCTGCCCTCCGGCACCGAACTGGACCACCAGTCCGCGGCGGGCCGGGCCGTCGCCAGGGCCGTCACCGTGCTCGGTCCCGTCGGGCCCGAGCTGGTCGGCGCGCTGGCGGGGCTCCCCGCGCGGCAGGTGGCGTCCGCGGTCGAGGACCTGCGCCGGAACAAGCTGCTCACGAAGACCGGCCTGCCCCGCGACGACTCCGCCCTCGACGGGTTGTCGCCGGAGGAGCTGGCCGACCTGAGGACCCGCGCCGCCCGGCTGCTCAACGACGCCGGGTACCCGGCCGAGCGGGTCGCGGAGCAGCTGGTGGCGCTGCCCCGCCTGGACGAGCGGTGGATGGTCGACACCCTGCGCGACGCCGCGAACCGCGCCGACGTCGGCGACGCGGCGCGCTTCCTCCAGGCCGTGCTGGCGGTCGACCCCTGCGACGTCGAGGTCAGGGTCGAGCTGGCCGACGCGCTCTGCCAGACCGACCCCGCGGCGGCCGTGCGCCTGCTGCGGGAGACGCTGCGGATGGCGTCGGACGTGCGCGTCCGCGCGCGGGTGGCCGCGCGGTTCGCGCAGGCCTCCGTCGCGGTCCAGCGCGCGGGTGACGGCGTCGAGGTGCTCGACGGGGTGCTGGAGGCCCTGCACGCCGAACTCGGCGAGTCGCCGGGCGCGGCCGACCGGGACCTGCTCTCGATGGTCAAGACCGCGCTCCTGATGACCTGCATGGCGGAGAAGTCCACCTTCGCCGCGGTCAAGGACCTGCGCGTGCGGGCACCGGCGGGCGACACGAAGGCCGAACGCCGCCTGCTCGGGGTGCTCGGCCTGGTCTCCGCGAGCAGCGGGGGTTCCGTCGACTCGGCGGTGGCGAACGCGCGGCAGGCGCTGCGGCTCCGGCAGGTGGAGCTCGACGGGCTGTCGTTCCTCACCTCGGCCGAGGTGCTGCTCCTCGCGGACGAGTTCCCCGACGCGTTCGACGCGCTGGACGTGGTCGTCGAGGCGGGCAGGCGGCGCGGTGAGGTGTCGCTGCACTACGCGGCGCTGGCGATGCGGTCGACCGCGTGGGCCGAGGTGGGCAGGCTCAACGAGGCGGCGGTGGACGCGCGGGTCGCCGTGCGGATGGCCGGTCGGGAGAAGTGGGAGGGCCACGCGGCGAGACCGCGGATCGCGCTGGCGTCCATCCTGGTCAAGCAGAACGACGCGGAGGGCGCCAGGGAGGCGCTGGACGGCGTCTCGCTGGCGAGCCTGCCCCAGCCGGTCTGCGACCACCCCCGGTTCCTGATGACCAGGGCGGAGATCGCCGTGGCGCGGGGCGACCGGGAGGCGGCGCTGGCCGACCTGCTGGCGTGCGGTCGCCTGCTCGACGAGGCGGGCATCGTCAACCCGGTGCTCGTGCCGTGGTGGTCGCACGCGGCCTGCGTGCTCGTGGAGCTGGGCAGGCCGCGGCAGGCCGCTGAGGTCGTCGAGCGGTGCGAGGAGCTGACCCGGCACTGGAGGACACCGCAGAGCGTCGCGCAGAGCCTGCTGGCGCGCGGGGTCGTGACGCCGGGACGGAGGGGGACGGCGCTCCTGGAGGAGGCGGTCGACCTGCTGGAGACCTCACCCGCCCGGCTGCTGCTGGCCAGGTCCGAGTTCCTGCTCGGCCGGGCGCGGCTGGCGGTCGACGACGTCAAGGGCGCGCGCAGGCACCTGCGCCGGGCGGTCGACACGGCGGCGGGCTGCGGCTACTGGCGCCTCGCCGTCCAGGCCCGCGACCACCTCGCCGCGGCGGGCGGCCGGATGGGGCCGTTCGTCGTCGGCCGCGCGGACGCGCTGACGGAGAGCGAGCGGAAGGTCGCCACGATGGCCGCGACCGGCATGTCCAACCGGGCCATAGCGGAGTCGCTCGTCGTCTCGGTCCGCACGGTGGAGACCCACCTGACGAGCACCTACCGCAAGCTCGGGGTGACGGGCAGACCGCACCTGAAGGCGGCGCTGCGGAGCGATCCCGGCGACCGCCTGCCCATCTGAACCGCCCACCCGGACCGTCTCGACAACGATGTCCGCCCGGCACCGTCGAAGGGAACGCCGTGAAGAGCAAGCCACCTGGTCGCCACCTCCCCCGGTTGGGCGCGGACCACCTGCTGGTCGAGCGGGACGCCGAACTCGCGGTGCTGTGCGGATCGGTGGCGGACGCGCTGTCCGGCAGGCCTTCCGCGGTCGTCGTGCGCGGCCGGACCGGTCTAGGCCGCAGCGCGCTGATCCGGTGGGCGGGCGCGTACGCGCGGCACAACGGCTGCCGGGTCGCGATGGGCCACTGCTCGTGGTCGGAGGCCGACCACCCCTTCGGCCTGGTCGCCCAGCTCGACCCCGGCGCCTCGACGCCCGGACCCGCCGACGCGGAGTCGATCCCGGCGCTGTGCGGGAGCTTCCTCGACCGGAACGCCGACCGGCCGCTGCTGCTCCTGGTCGACGACGTGCAGTGGATCGACGAGCAGTCCGAGGCCTGGTTGCAGGTGCTGGTCCGCAGGATGGCGGGCGCGCCGCTGGCCGTGGTGCTCACCACGGGCGAGCCCCTGAACCCCTCCTGGCACCGGGTCACCCGCTCGGCGGGCACCGTGCCGCTGCGCCCGCTCGACCTCGCCCCGCTGTCCGCGGAGGGCGTGCGGACCCTCATCGAGGCGCGGCAGGGCGAGGCCGTGCCGGACTGCTTCGTCGCCGGGGCGGTGCTGGCCACCGGGGGCAACCCGTCGGTGCTGCACGCGGCGCTCGACGACGTCGTCCGCGCGGGCCTGTCGCCCCTGACCGACCACGTCGACGAACTCTGCTCGCGCGCCGAGGACGTCCGGGGCGACCAGATCGCGCACCTGCTCGACGGGCTGCCCGGTGAGGTGGTCGAGCTGCTGCGCGCCATCGCCGTCGGCGGCCAGGACATCGACTTCGACCTGGTCTGCGCGCTGGCCGGACTGCGCGGCACACCTCCCTCGCAGGCGGTCGGCAGGCTGATGGGCGCGGGGCTGGTGGTCGACGAGCGGGCGCCGCGGCTGGCCGACGCGGTCGGCGTGGAGCGGGTGCTCGCGGGCATGACGGTGCGGCAGCGGGAGGAGCTGTACGCCAGGGCCGCGGAACTGGGCTACCGGGCCGGGATCGCCGACGAGGGCCTGGCCAGGATGCTGCTCGGCGCGCGTCGGATCGGCGCCGACTGGGCGGTGTGGGCGCTGTGGTGCGAGGCCGGTCGGAGCGCGGCGCGCGGTGACCACCGGGCCGCGGCCGAACTGCTGGCGCGGGCGCTGCGCGAGCCGATGGGCGACCTGCGCCGGGCCCGCCTGGAGATCGAGCTGGCCGTGGCGGAGACGGCCGACCTGCCGGACTCCAGCGACCGCAGGCTCAGCGGCGTCCTGGTCGGCACCCGCGGTCCGAGGGCCGAGGGGCTCCGGCTCCAGGCCGCGGACCTGCTGCTGGCCAGGGGGGACGTGGACGCGCTCCAGCGCGCGGTGATCGAGGTGTGCGACCGGCCGGGCATCGCCGAGTCCGAGCGCGCCGCGCTGAACTCCCTGTACTGGCTGGCCGAGGACGCCCCGCACGACGCGCCCGAGATGAGGCAGCCCGCGGTCTCCGAACTGCCGGAGCGCCCGCCGGACCCGGACCGCGCGGGAGTGGCGGCGTGGGAGGTGCTGGTCGAGGGGAAGGACCGGGCGGGCGCGAGGGCGCTGGCGTCGGCGGCGCTGGCCGACGACCGGCCGGACCGGCTGATCCTGCCCCGGATCCAGGCCTGCCGGACGCTGGTGCTGACCGACGACGTGGAGGCGGCCGAGGCCGGGCTGGACCAGGTGGTCACCGCCGCGCGGAACCGCCGCGCCCACGCGGTGATGGCGCGGGCTCTGGTGGTGCGGGCCGAGCTGCGCCTGCGCCAGGGGCTGCTGGACCAGGCCGTGGGCGACCTGGAGGACTCGCTCGCGCTCGTGCCGCTGCGCAGCTGGCACCCCATGCGGCAGCCGCACATCGTGTCGGTGCAGGCCACGGCGTTCCTGGAGGGCGGGCAGCTCGACCGCGCCGGGAAGGTGGTCGACGTGGCCTGGCCGGGCGGGGTCGAGCGGGGGTCGGCGTGGATCACGCTGCTGTTCGTCAAGGGCATGGTGCACCTGCGCTCCGGCGAGCCCAGGGTCGCGCTGGAGGTCCTGCACGAGTGCGGGCGCAGGCTCCTGGCCCGGCAGTGGACGAACCCGGCGGTGGCGGCGTGGCGCTCCCAGGCGGCCATCGCGCACCGGGAGTGCGGGGAGGTCGACGAGGCGATCAGGCTGGCGGACGAGGAGGTCCGGCTCGCCGAGCGCTGGGGCGCCCCGAGCGTCCTCGGCGCCTCGCTGCTGTGGGCGGGGATGGCCGGGGACGACGTGGACGCCGTCCGGCTCACCACGCGGGCCGTGCAGGTGCTGCGGAGGTCACCGTGGCGCATGAGGTACGCCCACGCCCTCGCGGAGCTGGCCGACCTCAAGCTCAAGACCGGGAGGACGGCGGACGCCGTGCCGCTGCTGCGCGAGGTGACCGACCTGGTGACGGTCCACGGCGAGCGACCGCTCGGCCGTCGGGTGCGCGAGCTGGGCGGGAGGATCACCTCCGTGCTCTCCCCGTCGGAGCGGCGGGTCGCCGGACTGGTCACCCGAGGACTGTCCAATTCGGACATCGCGCGGGGGCTGTCCGTGACCAGGAGGACGGTCGAGGCGCACCTGACCAACATCTACCGCAAGGTCGGCGTCGCCGGGAGGGCCGAACTGGGGCCGGTGCTGGAACTCGTGGGGGAGGAACGTGGACTCGATGCTGTTGGAGCGTGAAGCCGAGTTCGGTCAGGTGAACGACGGCCTGCTGCGGGCCATGTCGGGCGCCGGGTCGCTGCTCGTGGTCGGTGGCCCGCTCGGCAACGGCAAGTCGGCGCTGCTGTCGGCCCTGCCCGAGATCGCCGCAGGGCTCGGGGTCAGGGCGCTCTCGGCGAGCGCGTCGGTGCTGGAGAGGAACTTCGACCTCGGGCTGGTGCGGCAGCTTCTCGGCGCGGTGGCACCCGTCGACGACCCGGCGGGCCTGGAGCGGTGGGTCCGGGTCAGCACCGCGGAGCGGCCGCTGATGCTGCTGGTCGACGACCTCCAGTGGGCCGACGAGGCGTCCCTGAAGTGGCTCGGCCGCTGCGCCAGACGCCTGTACGGCCTGCGGCTGCTGCTCGTCGTCACGATCCGGGAGGGCGACCTCGGCGCGGAGGTCCCGCTCGTCCGGGACCTGGTCGCGGCGGCGTCCAGCGTGCTGCGGCCCCCTCCGCTGTCGGTGCCCGCGACGTGGCGGCTCGTGCGCGAGCACTTCGACGCGGACCCGGACGAGGAGTTCGTCGTGGCCTGCCACGAGAGCACCGGCGGCAACCCGGCGATCCTGCGGACGGTGCTGCGGAACCTGGCCAACCGCGGGGTCCGGCCGCTGGCGGACGCCGTGGACAGGGTCCGCTCGGCACGGCCGAGGTCGCTGTGCGGTTGGATGGCCTCCTCCCTGCGCGCGCAGCCGGAGTCGGTGCGCGCCCTCGCCAAGGCCATCGCGGTGCTGGGCGACGGCGCGGACGAGGAACTGGCCACGCGGCTCGCGGGGCTGGACCCCGTCGGGGCCGTCGAGGCGCTCCGCTCCCTGCGCCGGATGGGACTGCTCGCCGCCGACTGGCACCCCGGCTCGATGCTCCGGGTCGTGCGTGAGGCCGTGCAGCGGACGATGACCGTGGAGGAGCGCGAGAAGATCCACGCGAGCGCGGCGGAACTGCTGCGGGTGCGCGGTTTCCCGGCCGAGCAGGTCGCGGCGCAGCTGCTGCTGGTGACCGCGCCGCAGGGGCCGCACGCGATCGAGGTCCTGCGCTCCGCCGCGGACACGGCCCTGCGCAGACGCGCACCCGAGACGGCGGCCCGCTACCTCAGACGCGCGCTGCTGGACAGCTCCGTGGACGGCGAGGACCGGGGGCGGCTGCTGGTGGAGCTGGCGACGGCGACGCGGGGCATCGACACCGCGGCCTCCGTCCGGCACATCTCCCAGGCCGTCCCGCTGCTGACGTCGATCCGCGAGCGCGCGGCGGCCGTGGTCCGCCTGGCGCCGTCCGTGCTCGCCGCGGCCACCCGGCCGGTGCGGGACCTGATCCGGGACCTCGCCGACGAACTGGGGAGCCCGGACGGGCTGGTGGGCATCGACCGCGACCTCGCGCACCGGATGGAGGCGAGGGTGCGGCACGCCGACATCGGCGAGCAGACCGGCCTCGACGCGGCGGTCGAGCGCCTGCGGGGGCTCGGTCCCACGCCGGGCGTGGCGACCGGGGCCGAACGGGAACTGCTCACCGTCCTGCTGCACGCGACCACGATCGCGGTGCGGGCCGGGGCGTCGGACGTGGCCGCCGCGGCGGGCGCGATCCTGGCGCGCGAACCCGCGTCCCTCGCCCACGTCTACACCGCCATGCCGCAGCTGGTCACCACCCTGGCGGCGGCCGACTCGCTCACCGGCCTGTCGTCGTGGCTGGACGTGGCCGAGGAGCACGCGCGGGAGCAGGGGGCGACCACCGAGCGGAACTTCATCGGCGTGGAGCGGTCGTTCGTGCTGATGCACTCCGGTCGGATCGCGGAGGCCAGGTCGCGGGCGCTGGCGGCGCTGGAGCCGGACGCGTTCGACTGGAACATGGCGGGCCCGCTGTCCCTGTGCGTGCTGGGGGCGGTGGCCCTGGAGGCCCGTGACGAGGAGCTGGGCCTGCGGCTGCTGGCCCGCTACGACGAGCAGAACATCGTCGACAACGGCCTGGCGGCGGTGATGAGGATGCTGCGCGGGGCGGTGGTGGCGGCGGGCGGCGACACGGCGACGGCGCTGGAGCTGTTCCTCGACTGCGGCAGGCAGCTGGACCTCGCGGGCTGGCACAACCCCACGCTGTTCCCGTGGCGGCTCTGGGCGGTGGTGCTGCACGAGCGCGCGGGCGACGTCGACGCGGCGGTCGACCTGGCCGAGGAGGCGTGCGCGCGGGCGGACGCCTGGGGCGCCCCGGCCGCGAGGGGCCGCGCGCTGCGGGTGTTCGGGCGGCTGGTCGGCGGCGGTCGCGGCGTCGAGGCGCTCCGCCGGGCGGTGGACGTGCTGGAGGACTCGGGCAACGCGCTGGAGCTGGCCAAGGCGTCGCTGTCGTTGGGAGGGCTGCTCGGCGCGACCGACCGGCGGGGCGCCGAGGAGCACCTGGCGCGCGGCCACCGCCTCGCGGCGGCGTGCGGGGCGTCCGGGCTGGTCGGCCCGACCCCGGCCGGGCAGGCGGGCGCACCGGGACCGCACCCCACCGCGGCGGCCTCGGGGTTGACCAAGACCGAGTTGAGGGTCGCGAGGCTCGCGGCCGAGGGGCGGACGAACCTGGAGATCGCCACCCGGTACGGCGTGAGCCTGAGGTCCGTGGAGAAGCACCTCACCAACGCCTACCGGAAGCTCGCCATCCGGGGGCGGGGTGACCTCGCCGAGGTCATCGGCATCGCCGGGTGAGCGCGGTTCGACTCCTGGCTGAAACGGCTTCCGGACGACGGCCGGGCCGAGCAGGGTCGGGGAATCCTGGTTCCGGCGAAGGGGGTTCCCCATGAGGACGGGTAGGACGTGGCGCGCGGTGGCCACCGCCGGTCTGGTGTCCGGCCTGGTGCTCCTGCCGGGTGGACAGGCCCAGTCCGCGACGTGCTCGGTCACCGCGTGGCAGGTGCCGACCGGGGCCACCACCTCGGCCGTCCACGGCTACGACGGCGTGCGCGTCGCGGTGGGCAGCACCAGTCGGATGGTCCGGGTGGCGGGCACCTGGCGCCACACCGACACCCGCGCGGCGGTGTGGGACGACGGTCGGCTCGTGCTGAGGCTCACCAGCGAGACGGCGGTGATGGACGACGTCAACGCCGCCGGGGAGGTGGTCGGCAGCGAGGTGGTCGGCTCGCGGCGGGTCGCCGTCACCTTCGACCGGCTCGGGACGGCCACGCCGCTGCCCGGCAGGTCCACGTGGGACGGCTACTGGGCGAGCCTGGTCACCAGCGGCGGGGACGTCGTCGGGCAGGCGGTCACCGGAGACCAGCGCGTCGTCGTGCTGTGGCCCGCCGCCGCGCCGGGGACCTACCGCGAACTGCCCGTCCCCGGCGTGACCGACGCCCGTCCGGTCGCGGTGGACGACCAGCTCCGGATCGTCGCGTCGACCAGTTCGACGACCGGGGGCGGGTACGTCCGGAACACCGACGGGACGTGGGTCCCGCTGGCCCACCCGGCGAACGGCCACGCCGACCCGTGGGCGATCCGCGACGGCCGGGTCGTGGGACGGACCCTGCTGGACCCCAACGGTTTCACGGTGAGCGAGTGGAACGGCGCGGGGGCGCTGGTCCGCACCTACCCCACCGAGGCCGTGATCCCGAGGGCGATCGGCGGTCGCGGTGTCGTCGGAGGTGACGCGCTGGTGGACGGCGGTCAGCGGACGGTGCTGTGGCGCGACGGCGTCGTGGTGGACCGGCTCCCGTCGGTGGCCGCGGCGTTCCAGCTTGCGGCGATCAGCGATGTCGAGCGCACGCTGGTGGGTCGGGAGGGGAGCTACCCGAACCACCTGCCCGTGCACTACCGGTGTTCCTGAGCGGACGGGGTGCGCCGGGCCGGTCCCCGGCACATCCGCTCCGACCGCGCTACCCGGCGAGCGCGGCGATCACGGCGTCGGCCAGCGGCCCGCTGGACGCGGGGTTCTGGCCGGTGAACAGGGTTCCGTCCGACACGGTGTGCGCCTGGTAGGCGGGTCCGCCGGAGTGCAGCGCCCCGCGTTCGCGCAGCCTGCTCGCCAGCAGCCACGGTGCGCCGTCCGCGGTGCCGAACAGCCGCTCCTCCTCGTCGGTGAAGGCCGCCATCCGCCGTCCGGCGAACAGCCACCGGCCCTCGGGGTCGACGGCGGACAGCAGGCCCGCCGGGCCGTGGCAGACGGCGCCGATCAGCGTGCCCGACGCGTCCGCCGCGGTGAGCAGCCTGCCGAGGTCCGGGTCCTGGTGGAGGTCGACCACGGGGCCGTGGCCGCCGGGCAGGACCACCGCGACGTAGTCGGCGACGTCGACCTCGTCGAGCTTGAGCAGAGGGCCGAACTCGCGCAGTGCCCGTTCTGCGTGCGCGACGTGGTGGGCGCAGTCCGGTCCGGCGACGGCGGGGTCGGCGCTGTGCGCGTCGAGCGGCTGGAGCACGCCGCCGGGGGAGGCGAAGTCGACGGTGAACCCGGCCTCGACGAACTTCTCGTGCGGTGCCGCCACCTCCTCGGCCCAGTAGCCGGTCGGGTACCGCGAGCCGTCGGTGCGCTCCCAGGTGTCGGCGGCGGACATGATGATGAGGATCTTGCTCACGAGCGGGTCCCTTCGTGCGGTCGGGTGGGGAGGTCGGTGGCGTCCGCGGTCGGGGCCGCGGTTCCGGCCAGTTCAAGCCTGGACCGGAGGACCGGGCCGTGGACGCGCATCTCGGGCCCTGCGCGACCTCGGACGCAGCCGACCAGGACTCGGAGGGCCACTCACGACCGGGCGGGATCGGGGACAATCGGGTGCGTGGCCGGAACCAACCGCGAACTCGCCGACTTCCTGCGCCGGGCCCGTGGCCAGGTCGACCCGTCACGGGCGGGCCTGCCGCCCGACGGGCGGGTGCGGCGCGTGCCCGGCCTGCGGCGCGAGGAGGTCGCGCTGCTGGCCGGGGTGTCCGCGGACTACTACGCCCGTCTCGAACAGGGCAGGCGCATCACGCCCTCCGCGGCGGTGGTCGAGGCGATCGGCCGCGCGCTCGGGCTCGACGCGGCGGGGCGCACGCACCTGGAGGACCTCATCGGGCTCCCGGCGGCGTCGGCCCCCCGGCGGGCGTCGAGCGTCCAGCGGGTGCGTCCTGGGCTCTACCAGCTGCTGGACTCCCTCGACGGCGAGCCCGCGCTCGTCCTGGGGCGCCGCACCGACGTGCTGGCCGCCAACCGGATGGCCGGTGCGCTGTTCGCCGACTTCGACCGGCTCCCGCTCCGGGAGCGCAACTACGCGCACTGGATGTTCCTCGACGAGCGGGCCCGGTCGCTGTTCGTGGACTGGCCGGACCAGGCCCGCGCCGCCGTCGAGAGCCTGCGGTTCGAGATCGGCCGGGACCCCTACGACCGCGCCACGGTCGCCCTCGTCGCCGAGCTGCGCGACCGCAGCCGGGAGTTCGACCAGTGGTGGGAGCAGCACCGGGTGCACCAGCGCACGCACGGTTCCAAGCGCCTGCGCCACCCCCTCGTAGGGGAGCTGACCGTGGAGTACGAGTCCCTGAGCCCGCCGGGTGATCCGGACACGACCCTGTTCGTCTACACCACCGAACCGGGATCACCCTCGCGGCGGGCGCTGGAACTCCTCGCGAGCTGGACCGGCCCCGGCGTCCCGGTGGGGCCCGCGGGCGATCAGCGGTCCACCGAGGACTGACCGCTCGCCGTGGTCTCGGCGAACGTGTCGTCGAGGAGGCGGACCGCCTCCGGCGAGGCGACCAGCATGATCTTGCGCAGGGCGTTCCGCAGCTGGGCCAGCTCCTCGTCGGTGAGCGGGTCGACGACCATGCGCCGCACCTCCCGCACGTGGGACGGGGCGGCTTCGGTGATCTTCCGGACGCCCTCCTCGGTGAGGACGGCCTCGACCGAGCGGGAGCCCTCCGGGCAGGTGCGCCGCTCGACCCAGCCCCCCTTCTCCAGGCGGCTCACGGCGTGGGACAGGCGGGACTGGGAGCCGTTGGCCATCTGCGCCAGCGTGGCCATCTTCATCGCCCGCCGCGGTGCGCCGGACAGGCCGGCCAGGATCGAGTACTCGAAGAAGTTCAGCCCGGAGTCGCGGCGCAGCTGGGCGTCGATCACCGAGGGGAGCTGCGTGATCGCGCCCGTCAGCTGCATCCAGGCGTAGAGCTGCGTCGGTGTCAGCCAGTGGGGGTCCTCACTCACAGAGCGCAGCCTAGCGGATTGAACATTCAACTCGAACGTGGCAGCATCAGCGCCGCGAGTTGAACGTTCAATCAGTCAGGAGCATCCCCGTGACCCTCTTGCGCATCGACGCGAGCATCCTCGGCCCGATCTCGGCCAGCGCGGAACTGGCCGACCTGGTGGTGGCCGAGTGGGCCGCCGAACGACCGGACGAGCAGGTCGTGACCCGTCACCTGGGCACCCACCCGCTGCCCCCGGACGCGTGGGCCGTGGCCGTGGACGCCGCGCACAACACCCCCGTCGACCAGCGCGACGCCACGCAGAGGGCGGCCGACGCCCTGGCACGGGAGTTGCACGGCGAACTGGTCTCCGCCGACGCCGTCGTGCTCGCGTTCCCCCTCTACAACTGGGGCGTGTCCTCCCACGTGAAGAGCTGGATCGACCTGGTGATCGCCGGGGCGGTGGTCGCCGGGGGCACGGCGGCCGACCGCGTCCTGGAGGGCAAGCCGGTCGTGCTGCTCAGCACCAGGGGCGGCAGCTACGCCGCGGGCACCCCGAAGGAGGGCTGGGACCACAGCACCCCGTACCTGCGCCGGATCCTCGCCGACGCCTGGGGAGCCGACCTCACGGTGGTCGAACGGGAGTTCACCCTCGTCGGCCTCAAGCCGGAGCTGGACCGGTTCGCCGACCTCGGCGCCCGGCTGAAGGCCACCGCCCACGAGGCCGCCCGTGCCGCGGGCAAAGCCCTCGCCGCGGGCAAAGCCCTCGCCGCGGGCTGACGTGCCGCGGGCTGAGCCCTCGTCGCGGGCTGACGTGCGGCGGGCCTGGATCGCCCGGCTGGGCCCGCGCGGCGAGGTGGACCTCGACCGGGCGGCGTGCCCGCGCGCGATCGTCGCGCGGGTCGGCGCGGGCCCCGCCCGGTGGGCGGTCGAGGTGAGCGCCGCGGTCGTGCGCCGGATCGTGGACGAGGTGCCCGCCCTCGGCGACGGCCCGGACGCGGTCGAGGTGCTCCGCCGGGGCAACGAGGCGACGACCCTGCGGGCGCTGCTCACCCTGGCGGAGGGCCGGGCGTCGGCCCCGCCCGCCGACGAGGCGACCCTGGGCGGCATCCGCGAGCTGGTCCACCGGGCCGTGCCGCTCGACCAGGTGCTGCGGGGCGTCCGCGCCGGGCACGCGGCGACCGCCGAGGCGTTCCTGCGGGCCTGCGCCGAACTGGCCGACCCGGAGGTCGCGGTCGACGAGGTCACGGCGGTCTCCCGCGAGCTGTTCTCCTACGTCGACGACCTCTCCGACACGATGGTCCGCACCTACTTCGCGGAGCACGAGGTGTGGACCACCAGCCTCGCCGCCGCGCGGGCGGACGTCGTGCGCTCACTGGTGGGCGGGGAGTCCACCGTGGACGCCGAGGAGGCCTCGCGCGTCCTCGGCCACGACCTGCGGCGGACCCACGAGGCGGCCGTGGTGTGGTCCGACGCGTCCAACGGCGGGCTGAGGGCCGCGGCGGTCGAGGCGCTGCGGGCCAGGGGCGCCACCACGACGCTGGTCGTGCCCGTGGCGGCGGGGCGGTTGTGGGCGTGGGGCGGCGGCGCGGGCCGGACCGGTTCGTGGGAGTCCGTCGTGGACGTGCTGGCCCGGCACGAGGTCCACGCGTCCTTCGGCACGCCCGCCGACGGCGTCGCGGGCTTCCGCCGCTCCCACCGCGAGGCCGAGCGGGGCCGGGAGGTCGAGCTGCTGCGCCGCCGGGCCGGGCGGGAGCCGCGGCGGGCCACGGCCTACGCCGACGTCGCCGCGGTCGCGCTCGCCACCGCGGACCTCGTCGCGGCCGGTGAGTTCGTGCGCCGCGAACTCGGTGGGCTGGCCGCCCGCACGGCGCCGGTGGAGGCGCTGCGGACCACGCTCTACCACTACCTCGACGCGGAACGCGGCCTCGGCGACGTCGCCCGCCGCCTGCACGTGGCCAGGGGGACCGTCACCTACCGCGTGAAGCGGGCCCAGGAGGTGCTGGGGCGCGACCTGACCGACCGCCGCTCCAGCCTCCACACCGCGCTCGCGCTCGCCGAGGAGCTCGGGGACGCCGTCCTGCTGCCCCGCGACGGGGATTGAGCCGGAAGCCCAACGGGGCGGCGGAACCCCGTGCCGGCGGACCGAGCGCCTGCCGGGGGAGCGGGCGTCTACTCGGTGGTGTCGAACCCGATCGCACCTGGAGACAACCATGATCGACCGAGAGACCTTCGTCGAGCTGATGAGCGGGGTGTGCGCCCCGGTCACCGTGGTGACGGCGACCACCGCCGACGGACGGCCGCACGGCAGCACCGTGTCGAGCTTCGCCTCCCTCTCGCTCGACCCGCCGCTGGTGAGCTTCGCCCTCGACCGCGCATCGGGCCTGCTGGTCCACCTCCGGCCGGGCGACCGGGTGGGGGTGAACATCCTCGGTGCCCACCAGCAGGAGCTGGCCTCGACGTTCGCCCGCGGGCGCCGGGGGCCGGGGCTGAAGTTCGACGGTGTCGCCTGGACGCTCCGCTCCGGAGTGCCCCACCTGCCGGAGTCCGCGGGCTGGACGGCCGGACGGGTGGAGCGCCACGTGGACGGCGGCGACCACGTCCTGCTCGTCGTGCGCGTCGAGGAGGCCGAGTCGACCCCCGTCGCCCCGCTGGTCTACGCGCGCCGCGTCTTCGGCACGCACTCCCTCCTCGCCGCCGCCAGCTGAACCCCCACCCCCGGAGAGACGACGATGAGCATCACCATGGACGCCCCCAGCACCACCGACGCCGCGCGCACGCTGCGGGTCGACCTCGTCGAGCGCGCCGCCGCGCTCCGCCCGCTGCTGGCGGACAACGCCGCGGCGACCGACCGCGACCGCGGTGTGCCCGAGGAGAACGTCAGGGCCCTCGCCGCCGCGGGTCTGCTGTCGCTGACGCGGCCCGCGCGCTACGGCGGTCGGCAAACCGACTTCCGCACGCTGCTGGAGGTCACCCGCGAGCTGGGGCGGGCCTGCGGCTCCACCGCCTGGGTGACCTCGCTGCTCAACGCCAGCGCGTGGTTCGTCGGCCTCTTCCCCGCGCTGGCGCAGGACGACGTCTGGGGCACGACCCCCGACGCCCGCGTCGCCGGTGTCGTGACCCCCGCGGGCACCGCGCACGCGGTCGAGGGCGGGTACCGGGTCAGCGGGCGCTGGGCTCCCGCGTCGGGGTGCGCGCACGCCGACTGGGCGGTGCTCGGGGTCGTCCGGCCGGACGCCGAGGGCACGGCGGACGCCGTCGGCATCGTGCTCGCGCCGATGTCGGAGCTGACCGTCGAGGACACCTGGTTCGTGACCGGTCTGCGCGGCACCGCGTCGAACACCCTCGTCGGCGAGGACGTCTTCGTGCCCGCGCACCGCTTCCACTCCGTCCCCGACGCCGTCGAGGGCCGCTACGCCACCCCCTTCACCGACGAGGCGCTCTACCGGGCGCCGTTCGTCCCGGTCGCGGCGGTCGTGCTGACCGGGCCCCACCTCGGGCTGGCCGCGGCAGCCGTCGACGTCCTGGCGGACCGGGCACCGCGGCGCGGGCTGACCATGACCGACTACGCCACCCAGGCGCAGGCGCCCACCGTCCAGATCGCCGCGGGCAACGCGGCGTCCCTCGCCGACTCCGCCCAGCTGCACGCCTACCGCGCGGCGGCCGACCTCGACGAGGCCGCGCGGTCCGGGGTGTTCCCCGACTACGACGCCCGTGCCCGGATGCGGATGGACGCCGGGATGGCCGTCGTCCACGCCCGCGAGGCCGTCCGCCTCGTCTGCTCGGCCCAGGGCGCGTCGACCTTCGGCGAGTCGAACCCGTTGCAGCGCGTCTGGCGCGACGTCGAGACCGGCAGCCGCCACGCCGTCCTCAACCCCGAGGTGGCGGCCGAGGTCTACGGCAAGTCGCTGTTCGGCATCAGGGGCACGGTGACCGCGCTGGTGTAGGCCGTGCCGGGCGATCGGTCATGATTCACGGCGTGGCGGAGCGCGTGGTGTCCCAGGACGAGGTGCTGGCTCGGCTGTCCTCGCTGCGGTCGCACCGCGCCGGTGGGACGAGGTCGCCGCACAAGCCGCTGCTGGTGCTGCTCGCCCTGGGGCGGCTGTCGGCCACGGGGACGAGCGAGGTGCCCTGGGCGACCGCCGTCGAGAAGCTGGCCGACCTGATCCGGGACTACGGGCCGCCGTCCTCCACGCAGCCGGCGCAGAGCGCGGCGTACCCGTTCACCCGGCTGCGGTCGGACGGGATCTGGACGCTGGACCGGGACGTGCCGATGGACCGGGTGCGTCCGCTCGCGGCGGGCGCGGTCGTCGGCCGGTTGGAACCGCTGCTGGAGGAAGCCCTGCGGAACGCGGACCTCGCCGCCTCGGCGGCGAGGCTCCTTGTCGAGGCCGAGTTCCCGCCGACCGTCGCGCCGGACGTGCTGGCCGCGGTCGGTCTGGACCCCGACGTGGTCCTCGGCGCGGCGGGCCGGGAACCGCTCCGGCGCCACCGCAGCGGGTCCTGGCCCGCCGCCGTCCTGGAGGCGTGGGACCGGCAGTGCGCCTTCTGCGGTTTCGACGGGCAGCTCGGTGCGGCGGTGGTCGGTGTGGAGGCCGCCCACGTGCGGTGGTTCACCTTCGGCGGGCCCGACGAGCCGGACAACGGTCTGGCGCTGTGCTCCCTGCACCACAAGCTGTTCGACCGCGGCGTCCTCGGTCTCGCCGACGACCTGCGGATCGCGGTGTCGGCCAGGTACACCAGCCGAACCCCTGCCGGGAAGGTCGTCTACGACCTGCACGGTCGGCCGCTGCGACCGAGGCCCGGCACCACCCCGCCCGCGGCCGTGCACGTCGACTGGCACTCCGAGCAGGTGTTCAAGGGCCCGGCGCTGACCACCTGAGGCGAGCCGAGCGGAAACCCGGCTCCTTCCGGTGGGGGATGACATAGGGTCGCCGGGTGGAGCGCGCGGCGCGAGGTGGACCCGCACGCCGCGGCGTGCGGCTCCCGGTCCTGGCCCGTCGAAGATCGGGGAGCCGCCGTGGGTGAGGGTGATCCGTCCGCCGCGGCCAGGGCGGTGCGCAGGACGGCGGTCGTGGCCGTGGTGCTCGCGGCACTGGGCTTCCTGGCCGACGTGACGGGCCTGGTCGGCTTCCTCACCGGCAAGGACCTCCCCGACCTGTTCGACTCGCGGGGGACGTCCTCGGTGGCGCCGCCCCCGGCCACCGCGGGCACGTCCGGCGCGGGCACCCCCGACGCGGGCGCGCCGCAGCCGTCCGGCTCCGACCCCGGCCCGACCTCGACCGGGGGACCGGCGCCCGTGGACGGCACGACCGAGGGAAGGCCTCCCGCCCGGCAGCAGCCCGCCGCCGATCCCGGAGCCCCACCGGCGACCACCACGACCACCGACGCCGTCAAGAACTTCCAGCTCTCCCTGAGCCCCGGCGAGTTCGCCGCGGGGACCCCGAGGACCATCCTGATCGAGACCTCGGACGGCGGCGTCGACACGTTCGTCGACGTCGAGATCGCGGACCCGGCCGCGTCCGGCGGCGTCTGCCCCAGGCTGTCCAGCGGTCCCTGCAACCTGGTGTACAGCGGTGGCGCGCAGGCGGACGCCTCGGGCTACGCGCGGGTCGACTTCGAGTGGTTCGGCGACGCCCCCGGCCACGACGGCATCCACCACCCCGGCACCTACACGGTGACGGCCCAGGACCGGGGCACCGGCGCGAAGGTGAGCATCGACTTCACCGCCCGGTGACCGGAGCGGTGCCGTCCACCCGAAATGTGAACCCGCTCCGCGGCCGGACGCTCAGCGTTATGACAAAGGCTGTCCGGTCCATTGGGCCACTTGGCCCTTCACTTTCGTCGAAAACATGCATAAGTTGCCAATGGTAGAGGCGGAAGAAGAACAAAGTCCCACCGCGCGGAAGCGCGGCTGAACAACGTGGACAACTGTCCCGAGGACGGTTCCACGAGAGCGGAAATGCTTATACAGGCAATTGCGGTTCACCGTGCCCTCATGCAGTCGTCCCGGTTCGCGGACGTGGAGTTCCGTTCTGAACCGATTCCAGTCGACCCGGATGGAGAACGATGGACGAACGCTCCCGGCCCGGTTGGTTCACCACCCTGGTCTCCCGCCGAGCGGTGCTGGCCACCGGCACGGCGGCCCTGGCCACACCGGTGGCCCTGACGCTGGGCGCCGCGGCGCCCAGCGATTCCGCGAGCGCGCGGACGGGCACGGTCCGGAAGATCACCATGTACGCGGAAGCACTGCCCGGCAACCTGTACGGCTATGGTCTCGAACCGGGCAAGGCGACAATCCCCGGACCGATCCTGGAGATCTACGAGGGCGACACGCTCGAAATCACCCTCGTCAACAACACCGACCGGCGAATGTCGATCCACCCCCATGGAGTGGACTACAGCGTCGACTCCGACGGAAGCCCGCTCAACGCCTCATTCAACAATCCGGGAGAAACCCGGACCTACATTTGGCGCTCGCGCGAGATGTTCCTCGCGTCGGGGCGCCGGTGGATGCCGGGCAGTGCCGGCTACTGGCATTACCACGACCACGCCATGGGCACCGACCACGGCACCCTGGGCATCGCCAGGGGCCTGTACGGCGCGCTGGTGGTGCGCCGTCGCGGCGACATCCTGCCGGACGAGCAGTTCACCGTCGTGTTCAACGAGATGTCCATCAACAACCAGGTCGCGCCGAACACGCCGATCTTCGAGGCGAACCTCGGCCAGCGGGTGGAGTGGATCGCGATCGGCCACGGCAACCAGTTCCACACCTTCCACCTGCACGCGCACCGGTGGGCCGACAACCGCACCGGGATGCTCGAGGGCCCGACCGACCCCAGCCAGGTGATCGACAACAAGGACCTCAACCCCGGCGGCTCGTTCGGGTTCCAGGTCCTCGCGGGCGAGGGCGTCGGACCCGGCGCGTGGATGTACCACTGCCACGTGCAGACCCACTCGGAGACCGGGATGTCCGGGATCTTCCTCGTGCGCGCGGCCGACGGCAGCATGCCGCCCGGCGCGCAGGAGGCGATCGACCGCTTCCGCGGGCACGCCCACGGCACCGCGGCCACGGCGACTCCCGAGCCGGTGCCGACGCAGGTCCCGGCCGACGCGCAGGGGCAGCACCAACACCCGCCATCAGGATGACCTCGTGGCCCGGCCACGGCAAAGGAGTGAGGGATGGGGCCAACGACCTCTCCGCGCGGATCTCGCCGGAGAACGGGTAGGAACGCACTGCTGACGATCACCGCCGTGGTGGCCCTGATCGGTGGATCGCTGACCCCCGCGTCCGCCGGCCGTGCCGAGCCGTCACCGGTGCCCGACGCCGTGGCCGCCGCGACGTCGGTGTCCGTCCTGGTCTTCCACGGCGCCGCCGCAGACCAGCTCGACCCGGTCGGCCGGGCGGTCGAGACGATCAGGGAGATCGGCGCGGCGAACGGCATCGGGGTGGACCAGTCGTCCGACCCCGCCGCGTTCACCGCCGACAACCTCGCCCGGTACCGCGGTGTGGTGTTCCTGTCGGCGCAGGGCGCTGCCCTCGACGCCGACCAGGAAGCCGTGCTGCGGGACTACATGAAGGCGGGTGGCGGGTTCCTCGGCGTGGCCGACGCGGCCAAGGCGCAGGACCAGTCGAGCTGGTTCACCGGTCTGATCGGCACCCGCCCCGTCGGCCCCGACCCGATCGTGGAGTCGGTGACGGCGAGCGGCGAGAACGCGCCGAACGAGACCAAGGAGAAGCTGACCGACGGCAACCCGGCCACCAAGTGGCTCACCCGGACCCCGACGGGCTGGGTGGCCTACCGGCTGCGCGCCGCCGCCGAGGTGGCGAGCTACTCCCTCACGTCGGCCAACGACACCCAGGGCCGCGACCCGAAGGACTGGACGCTCCAGGGCTCCGCGGACGGCACGACCTGGACCGACCTGGACCGCCGGACCGGCCAGACGTTCCCGGAACGCTTGCAGGCCAAGACGTTCACCATCGCGGAGCCGCGGTCGTTCCAGCACTACCGGCTCAACATCACGGCCAACTCCGGTGAGCCGCTGGTGCAGCTCGCCGACCTGCGGCTGTTCGCGGGGGGCGGTCCGCCGCCGATCCCGGAGGTGCGCCAGTCCGTGGTGAACGTCCTGGACCGGCAGCACCCGGCCACCAAGGACCTGCCGCTCACCATCACGCGCTCCGACCGCTGGTACAACTGGGAACCGAACCCGATCGGGACGGTGCACACCGTCGCCCAGGTCGAGGAACGCCACTACGACCCCGGCCAGGGGGCCAACGGGCCGTTCCACCCGATCTCCTGGTGCCGCGACTACGAGGGCGGGCGGTCCTTCTACACCGGCATGGGCCACACCGAGGACAGCTACCGCGAGGACGCGTTCCGCGAGCACCTGACCGGAGCCCTCCAGTGGACGACCGGCGTGGTGCGCGGCGACTGCCAGGCCACCATCGCCTCGAACTACAAGGTCGAGCGGCTGACCGCGGCCAACCAGACCGGGCAGCTCGACCAGATCGGTGAGCCGCACGGCCTGACCGTCGCCCCGGACGGCACGATCTTCTACGTCGGCAAGGGCGCCTGCCCGACCGGTCCGGTCGTCGACTGGGCCGACCCGAAGGTGGGCCTCGGCTGCGGCACGATCCACCAGTTCAAGCCCGAGACCAGGACGGTGTCGCTGCTGGCGACCCTGCCCGTGATGGGCAACCGGGGCAGCGGTTCGGAACTGGTCAAGAACGAGGAGGGCCTGCTCGGCATCGTGCCCGACCCGAAGTTCGCCGAGAACGGCTGGCTCTACGTCTACTGGATGCCGCAGGACACCGTCGACCGCGAGAAGCGGACCGGCAAGCGGACCGTTTCCCGGCTCACCTACGACCGGACCGCGCAGACGATCGACCTCGCCACCCGCAAGGACCTGCTCCAGTGGGAGGTCCAGCAGCACAGCTGCTGCCACGCGGGCGGCGGCATGGCCTTCGACGCCAAGGGCAACCTGTACGTCGGGTCCGGCGACAGCAACTCCTCCCAGGGCTCCTCGGGCTACTCCGGCAACAACTGGACGGCCGACTGGCAGGGACTGTCCTTCCAGGACGCCCGTCGCACGGCGGGGAACACCAACGACCTGAACGGCAAGATCATCCGGATCCACCCGGAGCCGGACGGCACGTACACGATCCCGCAGGGCAACCTGTTCCCGCCGGGCACGGAGAAGACCCGCGCGGAGATCTACGTGATGGGCGTGCGCAACATCTCGCGCCTCCAGATCGACCCGACCACCCAGTGGCTGACCGCCGCCTGGGTCGGCCCGGACGCGTCCGCGCCGAGCGCGGACCTGGGGCCCGCCAAGTACGAGACCGCCACGATCATCACCGAGGCGGGCAACCACGGCTGGCCCTACTGCATGGGCAACAGGCAGCCCTACCGCGACCGGAGCACCACCGACGCCACGAAGCTGACCGGCTGGTACGACTGCGACGCCCCGAAGAACGAGTCGCCGCGCAACACCGGTCTGGTCGACCTGCCGCCGGTCAAGGACAACATGATCTGGTACTCGCCGGACGGTGGCGGCCCGGTGTTCCCGGAACGCCCCGACGGCAGCGGCATCCCGACGTACAAGGCGGCCGACGCGACCTACACGCAGCCGTACCTGCGCGGTGGCGGCCAGGCGGTCATGTCGGGTCCCACCTACCACCGGGAGCTGGTGGACACCGGCAGCGGTGTCGCCTGGCCGGAGTACTGGGACGACAAGTGGTTCATCGGTGACCAGGCCAACGCCGCCAACCGGATCGCCGTGACCGTCGACCCGGCGGGCGTCCCGACCGCGGCCCCGCCGGTGTTCGCCGAGTCGCTGCGCTCGATCATCCCCAGCGGCAACGGCAACGACAGGTTGCAGAGCTGGATGGACGCGAAGTTCGGCAAGGACGGCGCGCTCTACCTGCTCGACTACGGCGGGGGCTTCTTCACCCTGCACCCGAACCAGAAGCTGATCCGGATCACCTACCAGGGCGGGGCGAAGACACCCGCGCCCGCCGCGACGTCGGTCGAGGTGCAGAACAAGCCGCTCACCATCGGCTTCACCGGCTCCCGGTCCGGCGGTGCCTCCCACCGCTGGGACTTCGGCGACGGCACGTCGTCGACCGAGGCCGACCCGCGCCACACCTACGCACGGGTCGGGAACTACCAGGCCAAGCTCACCGTGACCTACGCGGACGGGGAGACCAGCGTGGTGCCGGTGGCCGTGAACGTCGGCTGCGCCGTTCCCGACGACCGCGACGTGGTGTGGTTGGGCGGTTCGGACTCCGGTGTCGCCAACAAGACCGTGGGCGGCGGGTGCACGATCAACGACCTGATCGACGACGAGAGCGCGTGGCCGGACCACGGCGCCTTCGTCCGCCACGTCACGGCGGTCGTCGACCGGTTGCAGGCCGACGGTGTGATCACGGGCCGGGAGAACGGCGCCGTGGTCCGCGCCGCGGCGGGCTCGGACGTCGGCAGGCCGGGCAACACCGGGTACGAGCCGATCTTCGACGGCACGGCGCAGTCGCTGCGGCCCTGGGTGCAGGCGCCGAGCGGGTCGTTCTCGATCCAGCCCGACGGCTCGCTGCGGTCCTCGGGCGGACTGGGGATGCTGTACTTCACGGGTAGGCAGTTCGGCGACTTCTCGGTGCGGTTGCAGTTCCGCGACGTGTCACCGGAGGGCACCCGCGCCAACAGCGGTGTGTTCACGAGGTTCCCCGATCCGCGCATCCCGCTCGACCAGCGTCCACCGGGTAGCTGCGGGACCACGGGGTCGGCCAGGACCTCGCCGGCCTGGGTCGCGATCTTCTGCGGCCACGAGATCCAGATCTACGACGGTGAGACCGGTGAGCCGCAGAAGACCGGGTCGGTCTACAACTTCGACCCGCGGGAGCTGCCGCAGGCGGGCGCGACCCCGAAGGCCGTCTGGAACGACTACGAGATCAAGGTCGTCGGCCAGCACTACACGATGATCCGCAACGGCGTGGTGATCAACGAGTTCGACAACACGCCGGGCAAGCAGTCCTCCCGCGCGGGCGACCCGCCGACGGATCTGCGGCAGTTCACCGAGGGCTTCCTCGGGCTCCAGAACCACGGCACCAACGATGTGATCGATTTCCGCAACATCCGAGTGCGGTCGCTGTAGTGGTCCACGGCCGGTCGGTGCGCCCCGCGGCGCACCGGCCGGCCACCGCACTCGGGAAAGGTGCAGCATGTTTCGACGTTTGATCGCCGGTGTGGCGACCGCCCTGGTGGGGGCGTCGCTGATCGCCGTCGTCCCGGCCTCTGCGGTGACCACCGGACCCGTTCAGGCCCAGGAGCAGGTGCTGACCTGGACCGCGGACAACGACGTCACGCGGTACAGGTCGGCACCGACCACGGCCGTGGCGGGCGTGACGAAGATCGTCTGGGAGAACAGCGAGGCCACCGGCAACACCACGGGCATGCCGCACACCCTCACCTTCGACACCTCGACCCCCGGCTACAACCACGACGTCGACCTGAACGTGCTGGCCAACCCGTTCGACACGCAGAACGGCAAGCACGAGGCCACCATCACGCTCACCCCCGGCAAGTACCGCTACTTCTGCGCGATCCCCGGCCACGGGTCGATGGTCGGCGAGTTCACCGTCACCGAGGGCGGCGCCGACACGACCCCGCCGACGGTGGGCGCGGAGGTCACCGGTCCGAAGAACGCCGCGGGCGACTACCTCGGCACCGCGACGGTCACCGTGAACGCCTCCGACGCCGGGTCCGGCGTGGGGCTCGTCGAGCACGAGGTCGACGGCGCCGGTTTCACCCCCTACACCGAGCCGGTGCGCGTCACCGCGGTCGGCGAGCACGCCGTCCGGTTCCGGGCGACCGACCGCGCGGGCAACACCTCCGAGATCGGGTCGGTGTCGTTCCGCGTCGTCGAACCACCGTCGGACACGACTCCGCCGGTGGTGTCGGGGGAGGTGTCGGGGACGAGGGACGCGAGCGGTGCGTACGTGGGCAGGGCGACGGTGACGGTGGCGGCGTCCGATGTCGGGTCTGGTGTGGAGTTGACGGAGTACCAGGTGGATTCCGGTTCCTGGGTGGTGTACACGGTGCCGGTGGAGGTGTCGGCGGTCGGGTCGCACATGGTGCACTTCCGGGCGACCGACCGGGCGGGGAACGTGTCGCCGGAGGGGATGGTCGGGTTCACCGTCGTCGCGGCACCACCGGTCGACACCACGCCCCCGACGACGTCCGCGTCGCTCGCGGGAACCACGAACCCGAGCGGTCACTACGTCGGCAGGGCGACGGTGACGATCACCGCGACGGACGCCCAGTCCGGGGTGGCGCTCGTCGAGCACTCGCTCGACGGCGGCGACTGGACGCGGTACTCGGCCCCGGTCGCCGTGACCGCGGTCGGCGCGCACACCGTGCGGTACCGGGCCACCGACCAGGCGGGCAACACGGCCGCGACGCGGGAGGTGTCCTTCACGGTCGTCGCGGCGGGCGGCGACGCCTGCCCCGACTCCGACGAACGACCGACCGTGGTCATCGGGCAGGACGACACCGGCGTCCCGAACGTCGACACCGGCGACGGCTGCACCATCAGCGACCTCGTCGACCAGCACCGCGACTACCCGGACCACGGGGCGTTCGTCCGGCACGTCGAACAGGTCACCGACGGCCTCGTGGCGAGCAGCGCACTGACCCGCAGGCAGCAGGGCGTCATCGTGCGCGCGGCCTCGCGATCCGACATCGGCAAGTAGCTTCGCAGAGCAGGGAGAACTCAGATGGCTACACGGACCGCACCCACGCTCGCGATCTTGAGCGCCATCCTCACCGCCTCGGTGGTGTGCACGGCCCAGAGCGCGAGCGCGGACCTGGTGACGTACTGCGTGGGCAGCGGCGGGGCCGTCACGGTCCCGAACGACCTGTTCGTGCCGGAGGGCCAGTCGTGCTCGCTGCGGGGCACCACCATCACCGGTGACGTGCGCGTGGCGGCGGGCGGCAACCTCGTGGTCAACGGCGGCACGGTCAACGGCGCGGTCGCCGTCGCGGCCAACGGCTACCTCGACGCGACCGACAGCCGGATCGACGGCGCCGTCACCCTGGCGGCGGGCGGCTTCGGCGTCTTCCTGAAGAACACCGACACCGGCGGGGTGGTGGTGCAGCCGAAGGGCTCGGCCACCGTCGAGGGCTTCCTGTTCGCCGAGCAGGGGTCCAAGGTCGACGGCGCGGTCACCGCGGGCGTCGGCGAGGTCTCCGTGACCGACAGCGAGGTCACGGGCGGCGTCAGCACCAACGGCGCGTACTTCACCGACCTGCACGGGACCTTCGTGGACGGAACGCTGTCCGTGCTCAACAACGCCACCGGCAGCGTGGTGTGCGGCAGCGCGGTCCAGGGCAGGGCCACGTTCGCGGGCAACGTCGGCGGCGTGCAGCTCGGCCCGAACGGCGGGCTCGACTCCTGCGCGTCGGGCGGCTACTTCGCCAGGGACGTCGCTATCTCCAACACCACCGGGGGCCGCACGACGCTGGACGACAACGTGGTCAACGGTTCGCTCACGCTGACCGCGAACAACCCGGTGGCCGAGGTGGCGGACAACAACAGGGTCCGCAACGGGATCGTCGGCGACCGGACCGGCCCGTCGGCGGGCAAGGCCGACGCCACCGAGCGGACCAGGGGCACCGCCCGCCAGCGCGCCGAGGACCGGCTCGCCCAGGTGGGGACCTCCGTCGCCGCGAAGGGCACCGCCCGGCTGTGAGGTTCCGCTCGACACCGGAGGCCCGTGCGGTGACCCGCACGGGCCTCCGGCTCGTCCGCGGTCGGTTATCTTAGTGGTGCCGTCCGCGCCGGACAACCCCTCATCAACCCCTGTTCCCCTCCCCAGCAACGGTTTTAGGGGTGTCACGCGCACCGGGCATGCGGTTGTCTGGATCTCCGAACAGGAGGAGAGGTGCACGTGGTGTCCCGCGTTCTCGCGATTTCCGGCTCCCTGCGCGACGGCTCGTACAACAGCGCGCTGCTGCGCGCACTGCCCGCGCTGGCCCCGGAGGGGCTGGAGTTCGAGGTCTTCGACGGGCTCGGCGACCTGCCGCTGTACGACGCGGACCTCGACGTCGAGCCCGCGCCGCCCGCCGTGGCGCGGCTGAGGGACGCCGTCCGCGCCGCCGACGGGATCGTGCTCGCCACCCCGGAGTACCTGCACGGGCTGCCGGGCGTGGTGAAGAACGCGCTGGACTGGGCGTCGCGGCCGGTCGCCGATCCGCCGCTGTGCGGCAAGGGCGTCGTCGTCCTGGTCGCCACGACCGGGCGGGCCTTCGGGTTCCGCGCCCTCGCCGAGGCGACCCAGGTGTTCGTCCACCTGCGCAACACGGTGATCCCGGCTCCCGAGGTCGTCGTCAACGCGGCGCACGACGTGCTCGTGACCGAGCCGGACGGGACCGTGCGCATCACCGACCCGGTCGCGGTGAAGCTCCTCCGGATCCAGCTGAACATGTTGGCCGACGTGCTGTCGGCGAAAGCGGCGGGAGTGGTGTCGGAGTCGCTGCGGGTGCACGCCGCCGACATGTTCGCCGAAGCGGCCGCGGCGCGTGCCGCGGCGTCCGCCGGATGACCGGTCCCGGTTCTCCCGGCGGATCGTCCACTGGGGAAGGTGTTCCATGAACTGGTCACGTGGTGGTGCCCACCTGCTCGCGGCTCTCGCGCTCACGTCGGTGGTCGGGACGGCCCCCGTCGCGTCGGCGGCGCCGAGCACGGGTGCGGGCACCGCGGTCGTCCCGTACTCCTGCGGTGACGACCCGAACTCCACCGTCGGCAACTTCGACGTGCGCTTCGAGGTGTCCGTGGTGGCGCCGAGGCTGGTGCGGCGGCACGACGTCGTCGACCTGGACGTCAGCATGACCCTGCTCGACCTGGGGCCTGCCCACATCGACGTCCCGGCCAACGGCCTGCGGCTCACCCACACCGTGGGCGTCGGGGGCACGGCACCCGGCTCGGTCGAGGTGACCGGGCTGACGAACGTGGAGGCGGTGCCCGCGGACAACCCGATCCCGTTCACCGGCGGTGTCGGCTCGCTGGCGACCGACCGCCCCGGCTTCCTGACGTTCACGCCGGGGTACGTGGTGATGTCGAACTGGGTCGGCGGGCACACCTACTGCCTGACGGACAGCACGCAGGTGGTCGCGAGGACGCTCGTCCTCTGACCGCGGGGAACGGGTGGGGCGCCGGGGGACCGGTGCCCCACCCGTTCGCGCGTCACGACCGGACGGAGTCGCGCGCCTTCGACAGGCCCACGCCGATGGTGCCGGGGTTGAAGCCGATCCCGACGCTCACCACCGCGAGCACGAGCACGTACTCGATGCCGTTCTTGCCCGCGAAGAAGCCGTTCTCGGCGTGCACGAACACCAGCGCGCCGACGGTCACCAGCGCGAACAGCACGCCGACCACCGGGGTGGCGTAGCCGACGATGAACGCGACGCCGCCGATGATCTCCACCAGGAGGGCGAACCACACCGACACGGTCGGCAGCGGGACGCCGTAGGTGGCGAACCCGTCGATGCTCGCCTCCAGGTTGGTGGCCTTGATCAGGCCGTGCAGGATGAATATCGCTCCGACGAGCACGCGGCTGATCAGCATTGTCAGGTTGCGAGCGCGATCCATGATTCTTCCTTTGTTCACTAGGGGGTGTCCGGGGTCTTTAGGGGTTGGGGTTGAGACGAGCGTCACGCTAGTTTCGGCACGTCGATTGATTCGCGGTGGGAAGAGGGTGGGTTGTGGACGGGGAAATCACCGAGATGTGGCGCGCGATCGATCTGCTCAAATCCAGGATCGACGTGCTGGAGAACGGCGACCGGACCGCGCCCGCGCCGCGCCGGGCGGTCGAGCAGGACGTGGTGTTCGTCCCGGACGACCCGTACGACCACGCGCTCTGGCACGGCGCGGACGACGAGGGGATCGGCGGCCACAAGCGCCACGCGTGAGCCCGGCCGCGTGGGTCAGCGGTCGGGTGACAGGTCCGCCCGACCGAGGTCGCGCAGGACCGCGGTGGTGGCCAGGTGCAGCCGCCGCGCGTCGGCCGGGTCGTAGCACCGGGCGAACGCGCGCGAGGCCAGGTCGACGCGCTTGTGCGCGCGGAACGCGCTGAGCGGCTCGGGCGGCGGGTTCTCCAGCCGGTGCAGCAGCGGCACGACGCCCTTCTCCAGCGACGTGCCGAGCACGGTGACGAGCGTGACCGCCAGCGCCTTCCACGGCTGCGGCAGCCCGCGCTGGAGGTTCGTCCGCACGAAGTCGGGGTTGTAGAGCACGCACCGCACGCCCTCCGCGCGCTCCGCGAACGCGACGCCCAGCAGGTCGCTCGCCCGGCTGGCCTGCATCAACGCCTTGAAGCCACCCCTGGTCCGCTCGAAGGCCAGGTCGTCCCAGTTGATCGAGCCGATGGGCGTGCCCGTGCCGCACACGTTCATCACGACCGGGTCGTCGCTCGCGCGGAGCAGGTCGAGCAGGCCGTGGCTGAGCACGAAGCGGCTCAGGTAGGACAGGGCGAAGTTCTCCTCCACGCCCTCGGCGGTGCGCACGGGCCTGGTCCGGTAGTGCTGCGCGCAGAGCACGAGCCGGTCCAGCCGGTCGAGCCGGGACCGCACCTCGTCCAGCACGCGGCCGTTCTCGGCCACGAGGCGGAGGTCGGCGCGCAGGAACGCCGCGCGGTCGGCGGCACCGAGGTCCGCCGCCCGCGCGAGGAAGTCGTTCCCCTTTTCCGGGGTGTTGCCGATGACGAGGACCGAGTGGCCTTTTCGGAGGCTGTCCAATGCGACGGCGCGGCCGATACCGTCGGTTCCGCCCGTGATCAGGACGTTGTTCATCGGCCCTCCGGTGCGGTTGGGTGGTGAATAGTTGGGAATGCCCGGAGCGTAGAGGCGGGCCTCTCGGCAGGGGGACCCCTAAACGACCCCTATTTCGAACCCCTGTCTTGCGGAATAGGGGCCGGGGGAAATGGTGTTCCGGCCATAGCCTTTCGGGGTGATTTCCGCTGAACCGCCCGTTCCGGGGGCACGCCGGTGAGCCGCCTGGTGCTGCTCGTGGACGACCCCTCCTCCTGGGAGGGCGTCGCCGAACGCCTGCGCGACCGCCACGACGTGGCCGTGGTGACCGAACCGCCGACGACCGGGGGTCCGGTGCACCTCGTGGCGCACGGCCGGAGGTCGGTGGCCGTCGCCGCCCGCGCCCGCGACGTGGTGTCGCTGACCGTCGTGTCCGGCAGGCGGCCCGCCTCCGACGTGCCGGTGCAGTGGATCAGGCCCGTCCGCCGCCGCGCGGTGCTCCCGACTCCGTTCGACGGCGCGGGCCGCCAGTGGCGCCGGTCGGTCGTCGCCGGGGCGGACGTCCCGCGCAGCCACGCGGCCGTCCTCGCCAGGATGGTGGGGGAGTTCGTCGACGAGGTGAACGGCGACGCGGTGAGCCCCGAGCTGCGGCGGGCCGCGGTGGGCGCGAAGCTCGTGCTGGTCACCGGAGCCGGCAGCGGCATCGGGCGGGCCACCGCGCTGGCGTACGCCGCGGACGGCGCCGACGTGCTGGTGGCCGACCTCGACCTGGCCGCCGCCGAGGGGACCGCCGAGCTGGCGCGGGCGCACGGCGTGACCGCGGCGGCCTACCGCGTCGACGTCTCCGACTCGGCGGCCGTCGACGAGGTGGCGGCGCGGGTGGTGGCCGAGCACGGCGTGCCGGACGTCGTGATGGCCAACGCGGGCATAGCCGTCATCGGCGGCTTCCTGGCCGTCACCGAGCAGGAGTGGCGCCGGGTGGTGGGCGTGAACCTGTGGGGCGTGATCAACACGTTCCGCGCGTTCGTGCCGCACCTGGTGGAGCGCGGGTCCGGCGGCCACCTGCTGGTGACGTCCTCGATGGCGAGCTTCTTCCACACGCGCGGGCAATCCGCCTACGCCACCACGAAGGCCGGTGCCGTCACGCTGGCCCGCAGCCTGTGCGCGGAGCTGTCCGGGCACGGCATCGGCGTGACCGCGATCGTGCCGGGGTTCGTCCGCACGAACATCGCCGCGTCGGCCCGGTTCGCGGGCGCCGACGAGACCGAGGAGGCGCGGCGGCGCGACGAGGCGGTCCAGATCGCCGGGAAGCGGGCCGCGCCACCGGAGCAGGTCGCCGCCACGGTCCTGCGCGCGGTGTCCCGCAACAGGTTCTTCGTGCCCGCGACGCGCGAGGCCCGGTTGCTGGCCGCGCTCAACCGGGTCGCGCCGGGCCTGCTGTTCGCCATCGCGCGGCGGATGGACCTGGGTTAGCCGCCCGCGGCCGGGTCGCCCTGGACGGAGGTCGGTGCGCGGTCGCCGCCGCCGCGCAGGGCGTAGAAGCCCGCCGCCGCCGTGCCCAGACAGAGGGCGAGGGCGCTGAGGCCGAGCGACCAGTGCACGCCGACCGCGGCCCCGAGGAGGCCCACGGTGAAGCCGCTGCCCGCCCTCAGCCCGCCGGACGACATGCCGTACAGGCCGATCACCCTGCCGCGGTCGGCGGGCGGGGCGAGGAGCTGCACTACGGTCTGGCCGATCGACATCGACGCCATGTTCGCCACGCCGCCGACCAGCAGCATCAGCAGCGCCACCGGGTAGCTGGTGGTGAAGGCGAAGAACAGGCTGCTCAGACCGTAGACCCCGGTGCTGAGGACGGCCGCCTTGACGTTGGGTGTGATCCGGCCGGTGGCCTCCAGCAGGATGCCGCCGACGACACCGCCGACCCCGTTGGCGAACAGCAGCACGCCGTAGGTGAGGCCCGCGCCGCCCGTGCCGAGGTCGTGGGCGAAGATCGGCATGGCCGACTGGAGCGAGGCGCCCACGAAGAACGAGCCGAGCCCCGCCAGCACGATCATGCTGACCAGCGTCCGGTTCGACCGGACGTCGCGGAACACGCGGATCGAGTCGACGACGCCCAGCCGGGGCCGGGGCACGCCCTCGTTGCGGGTGTGGCCGGTGAACCTGGTGCGGAACAGGAAGAGCGTGAGCGGCAGGTAGAAGGCGACGTTGGCGAAGATGCCCGCGGTGGGCCCGAGGAGCAGCAGCAGCGCCGAGCCGACGACCGGTCCGAACAGGACGCCGAGGCTGCGGAACGTGGCGTTGAGGCGGATGGCGCTGGGCAGCTCGTCGTGCTCGACGAAGTCGTGCAGCAGGAGCTGCTCGCCAGGGCCCCACAGGGCGCCCGCGCAGCCGTGCAGGACCAGCAGCACGCAGGCGTGCCAGACCTGGAGCGTGTCGGTGAGGAACAGCACGCCCCACGCGACCGACACGGCCATGAACAGCACCTGCGCGGCCTGGATGATCCGGCGGCAGTCGAAGCGGTCGGCCAGCGAGCCGAAGTAGACCGAGAAGAACAGGAACGGGAGCCAGTGGCTGATCACCTGGAAGCCGCTGAGCGCGGGGGAGTGGAACTTCTCCCACAGCACCCAGTACGTGATGACGTGCTCGATGTTGTCGGCCATCATCGCCAGGCCCGCGCCGAACAGGTACGGGCGGCAGTCGCGGTTGCGCAGGGCGGCGAACTTGCGCGGCCCCGCGGGCGGTTCGGCGACGTGGGTGGGGACTCCGCACGCGGCGCACATGGGTGGCGGTCTCCTCGGGGTGGTGGTGCCTCGGGTCGGGGGCCCGTGCCAGGCCAGATACGAGGCAGCGTGTCCCGCAATGGACGATATCAAGTCGTCGGGGATCGGATCTCACGTTCCCGGAAGCCCGAGCGTCTACGAGAGGTGAGCGTGAGGCCGTTCGAACAGGTCGTGGACACCTACGGACCGGTGGTCCTGCGGGTGTGCCGCGCCGTCGTCGGGCCGGTGGACGCGGAGGACGCCTGGTCCGAGACGTTCCTGTCCGCGCTGAAGGCCTACCCGGCCCTGCCCGCGGACGCGAACGTGGAGGCGTGGCTCGTCACGATCGCGCACCGCAAGGCGGTCGACGTCACACGGGCGCGAGCCCGCCGCGCGGTGCCGGTCGAGGAGCCGCCGGAGGCGGCCGTCCGGTCGGGCAGGCCGGAGGACTGGGACGGCGACCTGTGGAACGCGCTGGCGAAGCTGCCGGACAAGCAGCGGGCGGCGGTCGTCTACCACCACCTCGTGGGCCTGCCGTACCAGGAGGTCGCCGAGATCGTGGGCGGCTCGACCGACGCCGCCCGCCGCGCCGCCGCCGACGGGATGAAGGCCCTGCGCGCCACCTACCTGGAAGGAGCACCGGCATGACGGACGTCTTCGAGACCCTGCCCGTCGTCGACGAGGCCGCGGACGCCCGCCTGCGGGCCCGCCTCGTCGCGGCGGCCGAGCGGGACGGGCTGCTGGACGTGGCCTACCGCACGGTCGACTCGCCGATCGGCGCGCTGCTGCTCGCCGCCACCGAGGAGGGACTGGTCCGGGTCGCCTTCGAGCGCGAGGACCGGGACGCCGTGCTCGCGTCGCTGGCCGACGCGGTCAGCCCGCGCGTCCTCGCCGCCCCGGCGCGCCTGGACCCGGTCGCGCGCCAGCTCGACGAGTACTTCACCGGAGGGCGCCGCGCGTTCGACGTCCCGCTCGACCTCCGGCTGGCCAAGGGCTTCCGGCGGGCCGTGCTCGCGCACCTCGCCGAGATCCCCTACGGGCGGACCGAGAGCTACGCCGAGGTGGCCGCCGCGGCGGGCAGCCCGAAGGCCGTGCGCGCCGTCGGCACCGCGTGCGCGACCAACCCCCTGCCGCTGGTCCTCCCGTGCCACCGGGTGGTGCGCTCGGACGGCTCGTCCGGCAACTACCGCGGCGGCGAGGACGCCAAGCGGACCCTGCTGACCCTGGAGGCGGCGTGACCGGCGTGCGGCACACCACCACCGCGTCCCCGGTCGGCGACCTGACGCTCGTGGCGGACGGCGACGCCCTGGTCGGGCTCTACTTCGACGGCCACCGGCGCACGCCGAGGCTGACCGACCTCGGGCCGCGCACCGACGACGGCTTCGACGAGGTGGTGCGGCAGCTGGGGGAGTACTTCGACGGCGAGCGCACGGAGTTCGACCTCCCCCTCGCGCCGCGCGGCTCCGCGTTCGAGCGCCGCGTGTGGGCGCTGCTCACCACGATCCCGCACGGCGAGACCCGCACCTACGGCCAGTTGGCCGTGGAACTCGGCGAACCCGGTTCCGCGCAGGCCGTCGGGAACGCCAACGGCTGGAACCCGATCAGCATCGTCGTGCCGTGCCACCGGGTGGTCGGGGCGAGCGGGAGCCTGACCGGGTACGCGGGTGGGCTGGAGCGCAAGCGGTTCCTGCTGACCCTGGAGGAGCCGCCCGCCGAGGCCGAAGGTCGACTGTTCTGATCCTCGCGGGGGTCGCACCCGCCTGCCGCGGTGCTGCTCGCCGTCCACCCGGCCCTGCCCGGCCGATCGCCCACTCCGGATGGTGTCGTGACGGGTTCCGGCAGGTGTGAGCCGAAGGCACGCGACCGCACCGTCGCGGTCGAGTGCCTCTCGGGTGCGCCTCCGCGCCGGTCGGCTCCATCCGGGTGAACCCCGCGGACTTCGCGCACCGCACGATCCGTTCCACGCGAACATGCCCTCCGACCTGACCGAGGAGGCTCTTGTGGCGCGCCAGGACGGCATGGTGCTGGGGGAGGTCGAGGCCTGCCTCAAGCGGTTGGTGGGGGAGCACGAGTTCGTCACCGAGATCGGGCGGTTGAAGTTGAAGCCGTCGCACGTCGTGGCAGCGGTGTCCAAGGAGCGCCCCGTGATGGCGGGCGCGCGCCGGGCGTTCGAGTCGGTCGCCGGGCTGGAGGAGGACATCGACGTCCACCGGAATTCCAAGCCGAGGTGGTGGCCACCGGTCTGGAAGCCGACCCCGGCCGAGTGGCGCTGCATGATCGCCATGGTGGGCGTCCCGGCCTGCTGGTTCGCCCTGCTCCTGTCGTTCGGCGCCCACCTCCCCGCGCCGGTGGTGGTCCTGTCGCTGCTGATCGTGCTCCCCGGCTCCATCGGCTGCGCGCTGTTCGGCTTGCCGGTGGAGTTCTGGCACAGGCTGCTGTGGGCGGCGGTGCTGGTGCGGCTGGCGGTGCGCGTGCCGACCCACCGCTGGGACCAGCGCCAGGAGTTGCGCGACGAGGTGCTCCGACCCGCACTCCGGAAGTGGCTCGGCGCGCAGACGACGCCGTCGTTCGACCTGGTGCTGGAACTGCGCGACGCGGACGGCCTCTCCCTGCCCGCCGGCGAGGGGCCGCTGGTGCGGACCTCGGCGGTCGACGAGTGCGCCCGCGAGGTCAACCGCAGGCTGCCGGGGGCGGTGGGACTCGCGGGCGCTCGCGGGGCGGGGAAGAGCACGATCATCAAGCGGGCGGTGGGGAACGAGTTCACCGACTCGGACTCGGCGCCGATGCTGGGGGTGCTGACCAGCGCCCCGGTGCGCTACGACGCGCGCGACTTCGTGCTCCACCTGCACGCCTGCGTCTGCCGTGCCGTGCTCGACTTCCTCGCGCACCCCGGCGACCGCACCGGTTCGGAGACCCGGCACGAGTGGGCGCGCCTGCACCGGCGGTACCTGTTCCGGCGACGGGCCGCGGACGTGTCGAAGGCGGTCCACTGGGCGGCGGCGTGGCTGCTCATGGCACTCGGGTTCGCCGGACTGGCGTGGGGGTGGGACGGCGGTGTCCCGGCTCTCGTCCGGGAGGCCGCCGAGTTCACCGATCAGCTGTGGGCCAACGCCCAGGGGGTCGTCGAGAACCGGGACCTGCGCGGTGGCGCGGCGGTGCTCGCGCTGTTCTTCGCGCTCCGGGGAGCGTGGGGACTGGCGTGGGTGGTGCTGAGGCCGCTGCTCAACGCCCTCCCGCGGTTGGTCGCGCGACAGCGTTCGCCCACCGGGCGCGGACCCGCTCGCGCGGCCCTGGAGGTGGTCGCGCGCCAGCACCTGAGGACGATCAGGTTCCTCCAGACCCACACGTCCGGGTGGTCCGGGAAGGTCAGCGCTCCGATCGGGTCGGAACTGGGGTGGACCCGGTCGCTGGCGAAGGCGGAGCAGCCCTGGACCCACCCCGAGGTGGTGGGTCGCCTGCGGGACTTCCTCGACCTCGTGGTCGACGTGCTCGCCGTCGGGATGGGGGAGTTGAGCGGGATCGTGGTGGCGATCGACGAACTGGACAAGATCGCCGACCCGGAGGAGGCGCAGCGGTTCCTCAACGAGATCAAGGGCGTCTTCGGCGTCCGCCACTGCCTGTTCCTCGTCTCCGTGTCGGACGACGCGCTCACGGCGTTCGAACGCCGCGGCATCCCCGCTCGCGACGCCTTCGACAGCGCCTTCACGACGATGGTCCACGTTCGGCCCTTCACCCTCGCCGAGTCCCGCGACTGGCTGGCCCAGCGTGCGCTCGGCATCCCGGAACCCTTCGTGTGGTTGTGCCACTGCATGTCCGCGGGATCGCCGCGCGACCTCGGCCGGACCGCCATCGCCCTCCACGACCTCCACGAGCGGCACACCGGCGAACTGCTCCTCGCCGACGTGACGCGGGCACTGGTGCGCCAGGACCTCGACCTCAAGCTCCGAGCGTTCACGCACTCCGCGAGGCGGACCGCTCGATCGGACACCGACCCCCCGGACCAGCCGCAATCGCTGATCAGGGCGTTGCGGGACGCGACGACCGCGGACGTGGCCCGGCTGCTCCCGCTCGCCGAGGACGTCTGGCGGTCGTCGCGGAGCACCCCGCCCACACCGCTGGCCGAGCTGTGCGCCGAGGTGGCGTGCTACCTGCTGTTCTGCCAGGTGCTCACCGAGGTGTTCGGCGGCGACTTCGGCAGGGTGGCGCTCGCGCGGGTCGCCAGGGAACTCGGGGCCGGGGAGTCCGGGGGTGTCGCGGTCGCGCTCGCCGCGGCCCGTCAGCACATGGCGATCGACACGGCCCTCGCGTGGAGCGTCCTCGGCGAGTTCCGGGTCGCGCTGGGCGCCGCCCTGTCCGACCGGAGTGCGTCGTAGAGCGGCGGGTGTGGCCGTTACCTATTGATTTTCGATAGGAAGCCATCGATAATCGATCGCATGAACCGTTTCGCCATCCTCGTGCTGCGGGGCGTCATCCTCTTCGGCGTCCTCGGTGGACTCTTCGGGCAGTTGGTCGTCATCCCCGTGCAGGCGGGCGACCAGGCCGAGCAGCTGCCGGAACTCGCGCCGATGGCCACGCCCTACACGGTGCTCGCGGTCCTGGTGGTCGCGTGCGTGCAGGCGGCGCTGGTCGCGGTGTGGATGCTGCTCGCGATGGTGGAGGCGGACGCGATCTTCACCAGGCGGGCGTTCCTGTGGGTCGACGTGGTGACCTGGGCGGCGGTCGCCGCGACCGCGTTGACCTTCGGCGTCGCGGGGCACCTCTCGACGCTCGACCTGGAGGAGCCCGCGAGCTTCCTGTTCTTCCAGGTGGCCGCGGCCGGGTTCGTCGAGTTCGCGTTCGTCCTGGTGATGGTCGTGATGCGGGGATTGCTGCGGAAGGCGGCGGCGATCGAGGGTGAACTCGCCGAGGTGGTCTGATGGCGATCGTGGTCGACATCGACGTGCTGCTCGCGCGGCGGAAGATGTCCGTCGGGGAGTTCGCCGAGGCCGTCGGCATCACGGTCGCCAACATCGCCGTGCTGAAGAACGGGCGGGCGAAGGCGGTGCGGTTCAGCACGCTCGACGCGATCTGCCGGGTGCTGGAGTGCCAGCCGGGGGAGGTGCTGCGCTGGGTGCCGGACGAGGCGGGGCCGTGACCCCGCCGGAGCGGGGCCACGGGTGCGCCTGGTCGAGCGACGGGGTTCCGGTGGACGGGGTGGTGCCGGAGCAGGTCACCGAGCCGGCGTGCGCGGGCGGCTCGAACCGGACCCCGCGTTCACGCACCGGTGACGATCTCGCGCGGCGTCGCGCTCGCCGTCGGCAGGCTGATCCCCGAGAACGCGAGGACCGGGATCGGCGCCCCCTCGGCGTCCCGCGCTACCCCTCGGCACCGCGGGACGCGACGCCCGCGGGCGCCGAGGGGGCGCGGACGCCGAGTTCGGCGGTCGGCGTCCGGTAGGTCTCCCGTCCCGTGGCCACGGCCACCACGTTGACCAGGCAGAGCACGGCGGTGAACACCGCCACGCCGACCCAGTTCGCGCTCTTGTCGCCCGCGATGGCCGCGGCGATGGAGGGCGTGAACCCGGCGACGGCGAACCCGATCTGGGTGCCGATCGCCATGCCGGAGAGCCTGACCTCGGCGGTGAACATCTCGCCGTAGAACGACGGCCAGACGGCGTTCGTCGCGCTGTAGACGACGCCGAACAGCAGGATGCCGACGAGGAAGACGAGCGTGTAGTCGGCGGAGGAGATCGCGCCCAGGTAGGCGAACATCAGGACGGCGCAGCCGAGTGAGCCGCCGATGAACACCGGCTTGCGGCCGACGCGGTCGGCGAGCCTCGCCCACAGCGGGATGGCGGCCAGCGCCACGACGTTCGCGAGCACACCGACCCACAGCATCGGCGTCCGGTCCAGCCCGGCGGAGTTGACCGCGTACGACAGGGCGTAGACGGTGAAGATGGTGCTGACGGAGGCGATGACGGCCGCCGCGACCACCCGCAGCACGTCCGCCCAGTGGTCGCGGAACAGGATGGTGATCGGCAGCTTGGTGGGAGCCCTGCCCGCGATCTCCTGCTCGAAGACCGGTGTCTCGTCGAGCTTGCGGCGGATCACGAAGCCGACGACGACCACGATCGCGCTGAGCCAGAACGGGAGCCGCCAGCCCCACGACAGCAGGTCCTCCTGGGGGAGCACGGCGATCGGCAGGAACACGGCGGTGGCGAGGATCTGCCCGGCCTGGGTGCCGCTGAGCGTGAAGCTCGTGTAGTAGGCGCGCCTGTCGTCCGGGGCGTGCTCCAGGCTCATCGAGTTCGCGCCCGCCTGCTCGCCCGCGGCGGACAACCCCTGGAGCAGTCGGGTGATGACCAGCAGCACCGGCGCGGCCACGCCGATGTCGTCGTAGGTCGGCAGGCAGCCGATGAGGAACGTCGAGAACCCCATCAGCAGCAGCGTGAACACCAGCACGCGCTTGCGGCCGAAGCGGTCGCCGACGTGCCCGAGGACCACGGCGCCGACCGGTCGGGCGAGGTAGCCGACGCCGAAGGTCGCCAGCGCGAGCAGGGTTCCGGTGGCGGGGCTCGACGTCGGGAAGAAGATCTTGCCGAAGACCAGCGCCGCCGCTGTGCCGTAGATGAAGAAGTCGTAGTACTCCAGCGCGCTCCCGATCCACGCGGCGAGAGCGGCCTTGCGGGGTTTGCCGGGTGTGGGCGTGGGACCGGCGGGGTGTGCGGCCACGTTGGGCTCCTCTGTGGTGCTCCGTTGCAGAACAGGGACCGGCTACGTACGTACTAGATAGTTAATAGCGGAGATGGTGAGGACTCGGCCGTGCCGTGTCAAGGGCTCAGCGGGAGGTCAGGTAGCTCACGAGCAGGTCGCCGACCATGCGGCGGTGGTGCTCGCGGCGGGCCGGGTCCAGCATGTCCCGGCCGAAGATGGCGTTGAACGTGTGCCGGTTCGCGATGCGGAACACGCAGAACGCGCTGATCGCCATGTGCACGTCGAGCGCGTCGACGTCGTCGCGGAAGTACCCCGCCGCACGGCCCCGGTCGAGGATGCGGGTGAGGACGTCGAGCGCCGGGTTCGCCAGCCCGGCCAGCTCGGTCGAGTGCGCGATGTGCTCGGCGCGGTGGATGTTCTCGATGCTGACCAGCCGCACGAAGTCCGGGTGCGACTCGTGGTGGTCGAACGTCAGCTCGGCGAGGCTGCGCAGCGCGTCGATCGGGTCGAGGTGCTCGACGTCGAGGTCCCGCTCGATGGAGCGGATGACCGCGTACGAGCGTTCCAGGACCTCGATGAACAGCTGCTCCTTGCCGCCGAAGTAGTAGTAGATCATCCGCTTGGTGGTGCTGGTCTTGGCGGCGATCTCGTCCACCCTGGCGCCGTCGTAGCCCTTGTCGGCGAACTCGTGCGCGGCGACGGCGAGGATCTCGGCCTTGGTGCGCTCGGCGTCGCGGGAGCGGTCGACGGCCGGCGCGTCCCCGGAGGGCGGTGCTGCCACGGACTTCCTCTCTCGCCACGGGTGCTGCCGCCCACCACTCTAGGTGTCCCCTTCCCCGCGCCGCCCGTCCTGGGGTACAACTAACTCACCAGTTCGTACATTACGAGGAGAGGTCGCCGATGTCGCACACCTCGTTCCCCGACGCGGTCCGCGAACACGCCGACCTGGCGCGCGGCGCGCTGCTGGTCGGGCTCGTGGGAACGGGCATCGGGCCGTCGCTGAGCCCGGCGCTGCACGAGGGGGAGGCGCGCAGGCTCGGCGTGCGCTACCGGTACCGGCGGATCGACCTCGCCGACTGGGGGCTGGCGCCCGAGGCGGTCGGCGACGTCCTGGCGATCACCCGCGACGCGGGCTACCGCGGCCTGAACATCACCCACCCGTGCAAGCAGGCCGTCCTGCCGCACCTGGACGAGCTGTCCGCCGACGCCGAAGCCCTCGGCGCGGTGAACACGGTGGTGTTCGAGGGCGGCCGGGCCGTCGGCCACAACACCGACTGGTCCGGCTTCACCCGCGGCCTCGCCGTCGGCCTGCCGGGAGCGGCCCTCGGCTCCGTCGTGCTGCTCGGCGCGGGCGGGGCGGGCGCCGCCGTGGCCTACGGGCTGCTCACGGCCGGAGCGGGCACCGTGCACGTCGCCGACCTCGACGGCGACCGCAGCGCGGCGCTGGTGGAGTCGCTCCGGACAGGGTTCGGCGCGGGCCGCGCGGTGGCCGTCCACGGCGACGACGGCCTCGCCGCGGCGATCGGGTCCGCCGACGGCCTCGTGCACGCCACCCCCACGGGGATGGCCGAGCACCCCGGCCTCCCGCTGCCCGCCGACCTGCTGCGCCGGGACCTGTGGGTCGCGGAGGTCGTCTACCGGCCGCTCGACACCGAGCTGGTCACCACCGCGCGGGCCCGCGGCTGCCGCGTGCTCGACGGCGGCCGGATGTTCGCCTACCAGGCCGCGCAGGGGTTCCGGCTGTTCACCGGCGAGGAACCCGACGTCGACCGGATGCTCAGCCACTTCGACCACCTGGTCCGCACCTCGGGGGAGGGGACGTCCGATGTCGGTTGACCGACGGCGCGGGATCGCCACCGTGTGCCTGTCCGGCACGCTGGAGGACAAGCTGGCCGCCGCCGCGGCGGCCGGGTTCGACGGCGTGGAGCTGTTCGAGAACGACCTGCTCGCCTCGCCGTGGTCGCCGGAGCGGGTGCGGCAGGAGTGCGCCGACCTGGGCCTGTCCATCGACCTCTACCAGCCGTTCCGCGACTTCGAGGCGGTGCCGCCCGACGTGCTCGCGCTCAACCTGCGGCGGGCCGAGCTGAAGTTCGACGTGGTCGAGCGGCTCGGGGCCGACACCGTCCTGGTCTGCTCCTCGGTGTCGCCGGACGCGGTGGACGACGACGACCTCGCCGCCGAACAGCTCCACACCCTCGCCGAGCACGCCGGGCGGCGCGGCCTGCGCGTGGCCTACGAGGCGTTGGCGTGGGGCCGGTTCGTCAACACCTACGACCGCGCGTGGCGGATCGTGCGCTCCGCCGACCACCCCGCGCTCGGCGTGTGCCTGGACAGCTTCCACGTGCTGTCCAGGGAGGTCGACCCGGTCGCCATCAGGACCATCCCCGGCGAGAAGGTGTTCTTCCTCCAGCTGGCCGACGCGCCGCGGCTGCGGATGGACGTGCTCCAGTGGAGCCGCCACCACCGGCTCTTCCCCGGCCAGGGCGCCTTCGACCTGACCTCGTTCGTCGACCACGTGCTCGCCACCGGGTACCGGGGACCGCTGTCGCTGGAGGTGTTCAACGACGTCTTCCGGCAGTCCGACCCCCGTGCCGCCGCCGTCGACGCCATGCGGTCGCTGCTCCTGCTCCAGGAGCCGCCGGACGCCGCGCCCGTCCTGGGCGGCCACGCCTACACCGAGATCGACGTCGACGAGACCGCCGCCGCGCGGGTCGGGGCGGCGCTGGCCGGGCTCGGGTTCGCCGCCGCCGGGCGGCACCGGTCGCGGCCCGTGGAGCTGTGGCGGCAGGGCGACGCGCGGATCGTGCTCCACCACCGCGACCCCGCGCACGGCGGGCACGCCGCCGTCACCGCCGTGGCCGTCGCGAGCCCCGACCCGACCACGTCGGCGGCGCGCGCCACGTCGTTCCTCGCCCCGTCGCTCGGCGCGACCGCGGTCGCCGCGCCCGACGGCACGTCCGTGGTCTTCTGCCGCGACGACCAGGACTGGCTCGCGGACTTCACCACCCAGCCCGACGCCGGGGAGCACGCCGACGCGGGCGTGCTGGGCACCGACCACGTCGGCCTCACCGAGCCGTTCGACCGCTTCGAGCAGGCCGGGCTGTTCTACCGCGCCGTCCTCGGCCTGCACCTGGACGACGAGACCGAGTTCGCGGCGCCGTTCGGCCTGGTGCGCAGGCACTCCGTCGTCGACCGCGGCCACCGCGTCCGCATCGCGCTCGACTCGACGCTCGTGCGCCGCGGCAGCTGGGGACCCGACGTCCGCGAGCCGCAGCACGTCGCGTTCACCACCTCCGACGCCGTCGCCAGCGCGCGCGTGATGCGGGGGCTCGGCGCCCCGCTGCTCGACATCCCCGACAACTACTACGACGACCTCGACGCCCGGTTCGCCCCCGATCCGGGGCTCCTCGCCGCGCTGCGCGAGTTCTCGGTGCTCTACGACCGGGACGAGCACGGTGAGTTCCTGCACTTCTGCACGGAGGTGCTCGGCGACCGCGTGTACTTCGAGGTGGTGCAGCGCATCGGCGGGTACTCCGGCTACGGCGCGGTGAACGCGCCCGTCCTCATGGCCGCGCACCGCAGGCGGCGCAGGGCCGCGCACGACCGGTGAGACAACACCATCGGGGGACAAAAGGGCGTGGTTCAGCCGTTTCCCGCGCCCACCGGTGCCGTGACCGTCGGAGTCGACCTCTACCATTCGCCGCGTGACCGCCTACGACGAGTTCGACGACCTCGACGCCTCCGCCCTGCCCGAGCGCCAGCAGCGGATACTCGTCGCGATCCGGGACTGGTCGGTGCGGCACGGGTACTCGCCGAGCAGCAGGCAGATCGGCGAGGCGGTCGGGCTGCGGTCGTCCTCGTCGGTGTCGAAGCACCTGGCGAGCCTGGAGGACAAGGGTTTCCTCCGCCGCGGCGAGTCGGTGTCCCGGCCGATCGACGTGCGCGCGTTCCTGAAGGAGCCGGAGCGCGGCGGCTCGGACGACTCCGTGTCCGTTCCCGTGGTCGGCCACATCGCCGCGGGCAGCCCGATCGCGGCGGAGGAGCACGTCGACGACGTGCTGTCGCTGCCGCGCGGGATCACCGGGCGCGGCACCGTGTTCGGTCTGCGCGTGCGCGGCGACTCGATGGTCGACGCGGCGATCTGCGACGGCGACATCGTCGTGGTGCGCCAGCAGTCCGAGGCCCACTCGGGCCAGATCGTCGCCGCGATGATCGACGACGAGGCCACGGTGAAGGTGTACCGGCGCCGCGGCGGCCACGTGTACCTCGAACCGCGCAACCCGGCCTACCCCGTGCTCGACGGTGACGAGGCGGTCGTGCTCGGCGTCGTCGCCTCGGTGCTGCGCAGCGTCTGACGCCGCGGCCTGGACGTGGTGACCGGCGGCAGGCGGGCAGCGGCATGAGCGCGGGCCTCGGCCCGGACCGGGCCGAGCACCGGGCGGTGGTCCTGGACTCCAAGCCGCCGATGGCGCACTGTGTGCGGGACGCGGTTCGGTGGTCACGACCTGGAGCGGCCGATGCGCTACCTGTTCCGCCCGCCCGCGGGCGACGCCGCGGGCCTGCTCGCCCTGCCGTGGGAGCAGCCGCTGGAGGAGTGGGACCCGAGCCTGCTGCTGGAGGTGCCGCAGCGGGGGATCTCGCGGCACGTGGTGCGGTTCGTCGCGAGCGACGGTGCCGTGTACGCGCTGAAGGAGATATCGGAGGCCCTGGCGCGCCGGGAGTACTCGCTGCTGACCGGGTTCGAGGAGGACGGGCTGCCGTCGGTCTCGGTGCTCGGGTTGTGCGTGGACCGGCCGGGCGGTCAGCAGGCGATCCTGGTGACGCGGTACCTGGAGTACTCGATGTCCTACCGGTACCTGTTCTCCAGCCCCCGGCTGGAGCACTCCGTCGAGCGGCTGCTGGACCCGCTGGTGGAGCTGCTCGTCCGGTTGCACCTGGCGGGGATCTACTGGGGTGACTGCTCGCTGTCGAACACGCTGTTCCGGCTGGACGCGGGCAACCTGGCGGCCTACCTGGTCGACGCCGAGACCGCGGAACGCCACCCGAGCCTGTCGACCGCGCGGCGCGAGTACGACGTGGACCTGGCCGCCGAGAAGGTGGCCGGAGAGCTGATGGACCTCAGCGCGGGCGGTCTGCTGCCCGCCGGGATCGACCCGATCGAGGTGGCCGAGGCGCTGCCCGCGCGGTACGCGGACCTGTGGGACGAGGTGACGCACGAGGACGTGTTCCGCCTCGACGAGCAGCGCTACCGGGTGGCCGAGCGGCTGCGGCGGTTGAACGACCTGGGTTTCGACGTGGGCGAGGTCGAACTGGTGACCTCGCCGGACGGTGCTCGGCTGCGGGTGGACATCCGGGTGGCCGAACCCGGTCAGCACCGGCGGGAGCTGTTCCGGCTGACCGGGCTGGAGGTGCAGGAGGGGCAGGCGCGGCGGCTGCTCAACGACCTCCGGTCCTTCCGGGCGTACCTGGAGCAGCGCGACGGCAGGCCGGTCGCCGAGACCACGGCGGGCCACCACTGGCTCAACGAGGTGTACCGGCCGGTGGTGGACGCGATCCCGCCCGACCCGACGGGGCGGCGGGCACCGGCGGAGATCTTCCACGAGGTGCTGGAGCACCGGTGGCTGGAGTCCGAGCGGGCGGGCCGCGACATCGGCACCACCGCCGCCGTCCGCTCGTACCTGGAGACCGTGGACGGCGACGGGACCGAGACCGTGCGCGGCGAGCTACTCGACGATCCAGACGGCGGCGTCGCCGGGGAGTAGGTCGGTCGGCGCCGGGACGGTGCTGGCCAGCAGGACCCGTCCTCCGGCGGGCAGCGGGACCGGTTCGGTGCCGGTGTTGACGACGCAGGTGAAGCCGGGGGCGCGGTCGAACGCGAGGACGTCGGGCCCGAGGTCGTCGCGGAACCGGAGCGAGCCGTCGCCGAGCGCCCCGGTGGCGCGGCGCAGCCCCAGCGCCGTCCGGTACAGCTCCAGCGTCGACGCGGGGTCGCCGGTCTGCGCGGCCACCGACAGCGGGCCCCAGTCGGCGGGCTGCGGCAGCCACGTCGCGGGTCCGGGACCGAAGCCGTACGGGGGAGCGACGCCCGACCACGGCAGCGGCACGCGGCAGCCGTCACGGCCCCGGTCGGTGTGGCCGGACCGCTGCCAGGTGGGGTCCTGCAACGCCTCGACCGGCAGGTCCTCCACCTCGGGCAGCCCCAGTTCCTCGCCCTGGTAGAGGTACGCGCCGCCGGGCAGCGCCAGCGTGAGCAGCACGGCGGCGCGGGCCCGGCGGAGGCCGAGCGCGAGGTCGGCGGCCGACCCGCCGACGCCCCTGCCCGCGACCTGCTCCAGCCGGGCGTAGCGCGACACGTGCCTGGCCACGTCGTGGTTGGACAGCACCCAGGTCGGCGGCGCGCCCACGGCGGCGTGCTCCTCCAGGGTCTCCTCGATGGTGCGGCGCAGGTCAGCCGCCCGCCACGGGGTCGTGAGGTAGTCGAAGTTGAACGCCGTGTGCAGCTCGTCGGGCCGCAGGTACCGCGAGAGCCGTTCGGGCTCGTCGACCCACGCCTCGGCGACGAAGATCCGCGGCGGGTCGTACTCCTCCGCCAGCGCGCGCCACTCCCGGTACACCTCGTGCACCTCGTCGCGGTCCCAGTGCGGGTGCGCGGTCCACGGTGCGCGGACGAGCTGCCCCTCCACCTCGACCCGGCTCGGCGGGTAGCGCTGCTCGCCGACGTCGGGCAGTCCCGGCTCCTTGATCAGCGAGTGGGCCACGTCGATGCGGAACCCGTCGACGCCGCGGTCGAACCAGAACCGCAGCGTGTCGGCGAAGTCGGCCCGCACCTCCGGGTGCTCCCAGTCGAGGTCGGGCTGGGCGGGGTCGAACAGGTGCAGGTACCAGTCGCCGTCGGCGACCCTCGTCCACGCCGGGCCGCCGAACACGCTGCGCCAGTCGTTCGGCGGCAGGTCGTCCCGGCCGCGGCGGAACAGGTAGCGGTCGCGGGCGGGCGAGCCGGGACCGGCCGCGAGGGCTTCGCGGAACCACGGGTGCTCGGAGGAGGTGTGGTTCGGGACGATGTCCAGCAGCACCCGCAGGCCGCGGTCGTGCGCCTCGGCGATCAGGTGCTCGGCGTCGGCGAGCGTGCCGAACCGGGGTTCGACGGCCCGGTAGTCGCTCACGTCGTACCCCGCGTCGACCATCGGCGACGGGTACCACGGGTTGATCCAGAGCGCGTCCGCCCCGAGGTCGGCGATGTGGTCCAGCCGGGAGCGGAGCCCGGTGATGTCGCCGAGCCCGTCGCCGTCACCGTCGGCGAAGCTGCGGATGTAGACCTGGTAGATCACCGCGCTGCGCCACCACTCCCGCTGAGCCACCTCGTGCCCCGCCCCTCTTCCCGTCAGACCCGGCCGTCCTCGATGGTGCGCCGGCGCGCGGCTCCGCGCTCGTCGGCACCGCGTGCGACAACGGTGTGGAAGCGCTCCCACGTTCGCGGTAGGTTCGTCGGCGGACCGGCCCTCCCGGCCGCGGTTTCGAAGGAGCACCGACATGGGCGCCGTCACCGAGAGCATCACCAAGAACCGGCAGTCCACCGCCGTGCTGCGCGCCATGGTCGCGCGGGCCTACGGCGAGGACCGGGCGCCCGAGGGCGACGACTGGGCCGAGGAGCTGACCAACGGCTGGTTCAACGTGGCCTACCGGATCCGCCTGCGCGACGGTGAGCGCGTGGTGCTCAAGATCGCTCCGCCGCGGGGCGTCGAGGTGATGACCTACGAGCGCGACCTGATGCGCACGGAGGTGGCCGCGCTGGCCCTCGTCCGCGAGCGCACCGGTGTCCCGGTGCCCGCCGTGCACTTCCACGACGACAGCCGCGAGCTGTGCGACGCGGAGTACTTCTTCATGGAGTTCGTCGACGGCGACAACTTCGGCGTCATCGGGGAGACCCTGACCGAGGAGGAGCGGGACGCCTACTGGGAGGCCATCGGGGTGGCCAACCGCGAGCTGAACACCGTGCCGGGCGACCACTTCGGCCCGCTGCTGGGGACCGGGGAACCGGGGGCGACGTGGCGGCGGGTGTTCACGGGGATCGTCGAGGACGTGCTGCGCGACGGCGAGCGGCGGGCCGTCGACCTCGGCTGGGACTACGCCGTCTTCCGGAAGATCGTCGCGGACCGCGCCGACAGCCTCGACGAGGTGACCGAGCCCGTCTTCGTCGAGTGGGACCTGTGGGACGGCAACGCCATCGTCCGCGACGGCGCGCTGGTGGGCATCATCGACCACGAGCGCGCGCTCTACGGCGACCCGCTGATGGAGGGCGGGTTCGCCGCGGACAGCCTGGAGAGCTTCCCCGGCGACTCCGCGAGCTTCGTCCGCGGGTACGGCTGGGCGCCGTCGACCCCCGCCGAGCTGACGCGGCGCAAGCTCTACACGCTGCACCTGCTGCTGGTCATGGTCGTCGAGACCGTGTACCGCGGGCACACCGACCCGTCGCAGTACGACTTCTCCCGCGCCCAGCTGGACGCGCTGGTGGAGACGTTCGGCGTCCGGCGGTGACGGCCGGTTGACCGGCGACCAGGCCGCCGCGCTCGGCACGCGGCCGATCGGGCGCCTGCTGTGGAGCTCCTCGTTCCAGTCGACGATCTCCGTCGCCACCTACGGGATCTACGCCCTGACGAACGCCTGGTTCGTGTCCCGCGGCGTGGGTGCCCTCGCGTTCGCCGCGGTCAACCTGGTCGCGCCCGTCCTGATGGTCCTCGGCGCGGTCACGACGACCGTCGGCGTGGGCGGCGCGTCGCTGGTGTCCCGCAGCCTCGGGCGCGGCGACCTCCGGCAGGCCGCGCGGGCGACCGGCACGGCGTTCGTCGTGTACTGGGCGACGGCGCTCGTGATCACGGTGGCGGGCCTGGTGTTCCTCGACCCGCTGCTGACGCTGCTCGGCGCGACGGACGAGACCCGCGGGTACGCCCACGAGTACGGGGTGGTCGTCCTGGCGGGGGCGATCACCGCGACGGGGTTCTCCAGCCTGGTCCGCGCCGAGGGGCGGATGCGGTTCTCCACGATGCTGTGGGTCGTCCCGGTGCTCTGCCAGATCGTGCTCGACCCCGTGCTGATCTTCGGCTTCGGCCTGGGCGTGCGGGGGGCCGCGCTGGGCACGGTCGGCGGCCAGGCGGTGTCGATGGGCATGAGCCTGTGGTTCTTCTTCGTCCAGCGGAACCGCCCGTACCGCGTCACCGCCGCCGACCTGCGCCCCCACTGGCCCACCCTGCGGCGGCTGGTCGCCGTGGGCGCGCCGTCCTTCCTCGGCGGCTTCGGCTCCACGCTGGTCGTCGCGCTCGTCAACAACCTGCTGGTGGTCCTGGGCGGGCCGGTGCTGATGGGCGCCTACGCGATCTGCGCCCGCATCGGCACGTTCGTGCTGATGCCGCAGCTCGGCATCTCCCAGGGGATGCAGCCGCTGATCGGCTACAACGCCGGGCTGGGCCTGACCGACCGGGTCGACCGGACGCGCACCCTCGCCCTGCGGGCCTCGCTGGTCTGCGGAACGTTCGCGTGCGCGGGGGTCCTGGTCGCCGCCGGACCGCTGGTGGCGGTGTTCACCGACGACCCGGCCGTGCGGGGCGCGGCCACCGGCGCCCTGCGGGTGCTGGCGCTCGCGTACCCCCTCGCGGGGATCGCGATCCTCGTGTCGGCCTACTTCCAGGCGATCGGCCGCGCGCTCCCGTCGTACGCGCTCTCGACCGGGTCGATCGTCGTGGTGCGGGTGCCGGTCCTGCTCGTGTTCAGCCTCTTCGGCGTCGGGTGGCTGTGGATCAGCTTCCCGGTGGCCGAACTCGTGGCCGCCGCGGCGGCGCTGGCGATCCTGCGGGCGCTCGGGGGTGGCCGTGCGGCGTGGCGGCCACCCCCGGACGTCCGTGGCGTCAGGCGCAGGTGACGGTGGCGTCCGCCCAGTCCGCGTGGTCGTACCTGGCACCGTCCACAGTGGGCAGGACGGCGAGGTGCACGTACTGCTGACCGGTCACGTCGGCCGTGATCCGCCTGGCCCCGTCGGTGCCGCGCACCACACCGCTGGTGGCGATCTGCCTGCCCCCGGCCCACACCTCCATCGTCACGCTGCCGTTGTCCCCGGTCTCGTCGTCGAGCCCCACCCACGCCTGGAAGCTCGTGCACCGGCCGCCGAGGTGGTAGCGCACCTCGCTGCGGGCGTGCACGCCGATCCCGCGCGCGTAGGCCGTGCCGCCGATGGTCAGGGTGCGGCCGTCACCCGCCGCCCGTTCACCGTTGCTGCGGTCGACCTCCACCGGCCCGTAGGCGCTGGCGGCCAGGCTCGCCGACAGCGCGGACACCTGCGTCGTGCCGGGCGGCGGCGTGGCGAACGCCCCCGCGCGGCTGACTCGGTAGACCACCGTGCCGTGCGCCGGGACCGACGCGCTGATGGTGCCGGACGTCGTGGTGACCGCCTTCGACCACAGGTCGGTCAGGCGGTAGGAGGTGGCGTTGCCGAGACCCGCGGCGGCGGCCGTCGTGCTGATCGTCGCGGTCGAGCCGTTCTCGTTGAACAGCGCCACGGCCACGTCGCCGTCGTCCAGCGGCTTGGTCAGCACGTGCAGGCCGTTCGCGTCGGCGATCTCCGTCGCCTGCACGCCGAGGCCGTCCTGGTCGAGCGCGATCACGTCGCGGTTGGTGAGGATCGCGTACGTCGCCTCGCTCGCGCCGCGCAGGTCCGCGCCGATCAGCAGCGGGGCGTTCATCATCGACCAGAGCGTGAAGTGGCTGCGGTACTCGGTGTCGGTCATGCCGCCGTTGCCGACCTCCAGCATGTCCGGGTCGTTCCAGGCCCCGCGCTGCGAGTCCGTCGACCGCTGCACGTTGGCCTTGAAGATGTTCAGCATGCTGCCCCAGGTGTCCTCGATGTCACCCGTGGTGCGCCAGAGGTTGCCGACGGGCTGCGCCCAGTCCCACGGCGCGTTCGAACCCCACTCGCAGATGGAGAACACGATGGGCCTGCCGGTGGCGCGCAGGGCGTCGCGCATGGTCGTGTACCGCTGCTGGGCGCTCTGGCCGAGGTGGTCGCCGCAGTTGTCGTACTTCAGGTAGTCGACGCCCCAGGAGGCGAAGAGGTTCGCGTCCTGCTGCTCGTGGCCGATGCCGCCGGGGAACCCCTGAGCGTCGCAGGTCTTCGTGCCCGCGCTGGTGTAGATGCCGAACTTCAGGCCCTTGCCGTGCACGTAGTCGGCGACCGCCTTGATGCCGTTGGGGAAGCGGGTCCGGTTCGGCACGAGGTTCCCGCTCGCGTCGCGGTTCGGCTCGGCCCAGCAGTCGTCGAGGTTGACGTAGGTGTACCCGGCGTCCTTGAGGCCGCGCGAGACGAACAGGTCGGCGATGCCGCGGACCATCTGCTCGTTGAAGTCGGCGCGGCAGTGGGTGGAGTTCCAGTTGTTGAAGCCCATCGGGGGTGTCTGGGCCAGGCCGTTCTCCAGCGCGGCGGCGGGGGTGCTGGGGACGACGACGGATCCGATCACGGTGAGCAGTCCGAGCAGGGCGGAGCCGAGTGCTGTACGACGCTTCGTCGCGTGGTTCATGCAGCCTCAATCCTTCGGAATCTAACAACACTGATCACAAAATCGATCAGAATCATCGGACCCGAACAGAAGGAGGCGGTCAAGGGCGGATCGGGGGATTCCTGGCCGTGGTGGTCGTGGGAACGTTCCCGGCGGGAGGGGTGCGCGGTGAGGCGGCGGTGCCTTCGTGGGGTGCGCGGTGCCCGTGCGGGGTGTGCGTTCGGGCGTGGTGGTTCGTGGGGTGCGGATCGGGTGCTGTGTTCGCGCGGGGAGTGCGGTCCTCGGACAGGCGGGGGTGTCTGTGCGGGTGCGC
>NZ_DBNGPQ010000044.1:0-40621 GCF_057122925.1 Umezawaea sp.
GAAAGGGACACGATGTCTCGCACACCCCGATCTCGACGCCGGGTGGTCGGCGCGCTCGCGACAGCGGGCACGATAGCGCTCACGACCGCGCTGGCGACCTTCTCCGCTGGCACCGCGGGGGCCTCCAGTCACCGCGAGGCCCCGCTCATCGCGGCGGACCCGTCGGTGGACAACACCGACGTGTACGCCTTCGTCAGCCCCGACAAGCCGGACACCGTCACGTTCGTGGCGAACTGGTTCGGTCTGCAGGAACCCAACGGCGGCCCCAACTTCTACCCGTGGGCGGCCGACGCGCACTACGACGTCAACGTCGACAACGACGGCGACGCCGTGCCGGACCTGATCTACCGCCTGACGTTCAAGACCGACGACCGGCGCGGCGCGGACACGTTCCTCTACAACAACGGCGTCGTGTCCTCCCTGGACGACGAGAACCTGTTGTTCCGCCAGACCTACACGCTGGAGCAGATCGACGACGCGGGCGGCCGGAAGGTCCTCGTCAAGGACGGCAAGGTCGCGCCGTCGATCGTCGGACCGGCGTCCATGCCGTACTTCCAGCCGTTGCGCGACCAGGCGATCACCAAGCTCCAGGGCGGCGGCCAGGTCTACGCGGGCCCGGCGGACGACCCGTTCTTCGCCGACCTGCGGGTGTTCGACCTGCTCTACGGCGCGAACCTGTCCGAGGTCGGCCAGGACACGCTCAAGGGCTACAACGTCAACACGATCGCCCTCCAGATCCCGAAGCACGCGCTGGCGCTGAGGGGTGACGCCAAGCGCAACCCGGTCATCGGCCTCTGGGCCGACACCGAGCGCCAGACCCTGCGCCTGTCGCCGGGCGCGGCGAAGGCCGAGGGCCCGTTCGTGCAGGTGTCCCGACTGGGCAACCCGCTCGTCAACGAGGTCGTCTCCTCGGCCGGGATCAAGGACGCGTTCAACGGCCTGGAGCCGGTGAACGACGGCAAGGTGCAGGCGCTGCTGGACCGGGTGAACAAGCCCGAGCTGCCGAAGCTGATCGAGCAGATCTACGGCATCAAGGCCCCCGCGGAACCGCGCGCGGACCTGGCGGAGATCTTCCTGACCGGCATCACCACCAAGGCCAACGGGCCGATCAAGGTCGACCTCAACTCGCAGCTCGACAACGCCGACGTGGACCCGAAGCGGTTCGCGCCGTCGGAGCAGCTGCGGCTCAACATGTCCATCGCGCCGAACCCGCAGCCCAACCGGCTCGGTGTGCTGGGCGGTGACACGCAGGGCTTCCCCAACGGGCGTCGGCTGTTCGACGACGTCGTGGACATCGAGATCCAGGCGCTCGAAGGCGCGGCGGCCAGCGGCAAGCTGGTCAAGGCCCTCGCCGCCGGGGACAAGGTGCACCACAACGACGTGACCTTCGCCCCGAACTTCCCCTACGTCGGGCTACCGCGCAACAAGGCCGTCAACACCCCCTGACCACCGTGAGCCGGACGCGGCCGCCCGCGTCCGGTTCGGAGTGCCCGAGGAAGAGCCATGAAGCGCCAGTACCTGATGTGGTCCGCCGCGGCCGTCGCCGTCGCGGTGCTGGCCGTGTCGTACGCGGCCCGCTCGGACGGCACCCCCGAGGCCGCCCCTGGGGTGAGCCGCGCCAACGCCCTCCAGACCAGGACGGCCGCGCTGCGCGACAAGCTCCACGCCCGACCGGAGGACGCGGGCACGTGGGCCGAGCTGGGCGCCACCTACACCGAGCTGGCCCGTGCCGGGGCCGACCCCTCCTACTACGTGAAGGCCCAGGGCGCGCTGGAGGAGTCGCTGAAGATCAAGCCCGTCGACAACGGCGAGGCGATGCTCGGGCAGGGCGCGCTCGCCAACGCCCGCCACGACTTCGCCGCCGCCAGGGACTGGGGCCTCAGGGCGCGGGAGGTACGGCCGGACTCCGCCGAGGTGCACGGCGTCCTCGTCGACGCCTACACCGAACTCGGCGACGACGCCGCCGCCACCGCCTCGCTCCAGCGGATGCTGGACCTGCGTCCCGGTGTCGCCTCCTTCACCCGCGCCTCCTACCACTTCGAGACCCACGGCCGCATCGACGAGGCCGGGGACGCCCTCGACCGCGCGCTCGCCGCTGCGTCCACACCGGACGAACGCGTGTTCTGCCACTACTACCTCGGCGAGCTGGCGTTCAACCGGGGCGACCTGGACGAGGCCGCCCACCAGTACGACCGGGGTCTCGCGCTCAACCCGCTGGACGTGACCTCCTTGCAGGGCAGGGCCAAGGTCGCGGGCGCCCGCGGGCGGCTCGACGAGGCGCTGGAGGGGTACCGGCAGGTCGTCAGCCGGGTCCCCGCACCCCACTACCTGCTGGAGTACGCCGAACTGCTGGCCGCGGCCGGGCGCGCCCCCGAGGCCGCCGCCCAGCACGCCGTGCTGGCCGAGCAGAAGAAGCTGCTCGCCGCCCAGGGCGCCAACGACGACCTGACCCTGACCACCGTCGCCGCCGACCACGGCGACCCTGCCGAAGCCCTGGCGCTCGCGCAGGCCGAGTGGGGCCGCAGGCAGAGCGTGCTCGCCGCCGACGCGATGGCCTGGGCGCTGCACGTGAACGGCCGCGACGCCGAAGCGCTGGAGTTCTCCGACAGGGCCGCCGCGCTGGGCTGGCGCAACGCCACCTTCTCGTTCCACCGCGGCATGATCCTCGCCGCGCTCGGCCGCGGCCCCGAGGCGCACGCCGCGCTGACCGAGGCCCTGTCGGTGAACCCGCACTTCTCCCCGCTGCACGTCCCGGTCGCGCGCACCACGCTCGCCGCCCTGGAGAGCGCCCGATGAGGCGCGCGGCGGTGCTCGTCGTCCTTTTCGGACTGGCGCTGGTCCTCGGCTCCGGCGTGTCCGCGGCGCACCCGCTGGGCAACTTCAGCGTCAACCACTCCGACGTGCTCCAGCTCCACCCCGACCGGCTCGACGTGCGGTCCGTCGTGGACAGCGCGGAGATCCCGACGCTCCAGGAGCCCCGGCCGGTGGACGCCGCGCGCAAGTGCGCCGACGTCCTGGCCGCGCTCGACGCCCGCGCGGACGGTGAGCGGCTGGCGTTCACCACGACGTCGGCCACCGCCACCCACCCGCCGGGCCAGGCCGACCTGGCGACCACGCGGCTGGTGTGCGAGTTCACCGCGCCGCTGCGGATCGACGGCAGGGTGGCGCTGACGTTCGGCGACACCTACCTCGGCGACCGGATGGGGTGGCGGGAGATCACCGCCACCGGCACCGGCGTGGCGCTGTTCGGCGACGTGCCGACCAGCAGCGGCACCGACGAGCTGCGCGCGTACCCCGAGGACCTGCTGTCCACGCCGATGGACGTCCGCTCGGTCTCCCTGGAGGCCGAACCGGGGGAGGGGACACCCGCCGCGGCGTCGGGCACCACGCCCGTGCGGACCGGCATCGGGTTCATCGACGCCACCACGGCCGCGTTCAACGACCTCATCGGCTCCCGCGACCTGACCCCGGTCGTCGGGCTGCTCGCCGTGCTGCTCGCGCTGGTGCTCGGCGCGTCGCACGCGGCGCTGCCCGGCCACGGCAAGACCCTGATGGCCGCCTACCTGGCCGGGCGGCGGGGCACCAGCCGCGACGCCGTCCTGGTGGGCGCGACCGTGACGTTCACCCACACCGCGGGCGTACTGGTGCTGGGCCTGCTGCTCAGCGCGTCCAGCGCGCTCGCGGGCGACGAGGTGCTCCGCTGGCTCGGCACGGCCAGCGGCCTGCTGGTCGCCGTGATCGGTGGCGTCCTGCTGGCCTCCGCCCTGCGCCGCCGCCGCGCGGGCGCCACCGAGGAGACGGGCCACGGCCACGGGCACGGACATGGCCACGGCCACGGCCACGGGCACGGGCACGGACACTCGGCCGGTCCCCGCTACGGCCGGGCCGGGCTGATCGGCATGGGAGTCGCGGGCGGCCTCGTGCCCAGCCCGTCGGCGCTCATCGTCCTGCTCGGCGCGGTCGCGCTCGGCCGCACCTGGTTCGGCGTCGTCCTCGTCCTGGCCTACGGAGCCGGGATGGCCGCCGTGCTCACCCTCGCAGGCCTCCTGCTGATCAAGGTCCGCGACCGCCTGGAGAACCTCGCGGTCACCGCACGACTCCGCAAGCTGTCCGAGTACACCCCCTTCAGCACCGCCGCACTGGTGCTCGTCGTGGGCCTCGGTCTCACCACCCGCGCACTGATCGGTTAGGAGACGACCACCGTGAAACTGTTCTTGATCGCCACGGCCCTCTTGTTGCTCGCGGGGTGCACCCAGGGCGCCACAGCCGCGGGCGTCAAGTTCGACGACGAGGGGTTGGCGGACGTGACGTGCATGAAGCACCAGCCCGCTCCTCCGAGCCCGAACTACACGAACGAGGACGGTGGCCCCACCGACGAGGTCCTCCCCGTGCTGCGCTACTACACGGCGCACGGCAAGAAGGGCTACTGCGACGGCGCGGGCCCCAGCGAGGCCGACAAGGCGTGGGCCGCGGTGTACGTCGACCTGGGCGCCGACCAGGCCAACGTGGCGAAGCTCCTGGGGTAGCTGCCAGGATCACCCCGTGATCACCATCGACCCGGAGTCCCCCGTCCCACCGTTCGAGCAGGTGAGGGCGGAATTCGCCCGGCGCATCGCGAACCGCGAACTGGCCGTGGGAGCACGCCTGCCCACGGTCCGCGCGCTCGCGGCCGACCTGGGGCTCGCGGTCAACACGATCGCCCGCGCCTACCGCGAACTGGAGGAGGCGGGCCTGATCGAGACGAGGGGCCGCGCGGGCACCGTGGTCAGCGCGGCGGGCGAGCGGAGCCGCGAACGCGCCCTCCGCGCCGCCCGCTCCTACGCCCTGACGGTCCGCGAGGTGGGTCTCACGGCCGAGGAGGCGGGCGAGATCGTCCGCGCGGCGCTCGCCGACCAGTACCACGGGGAGCCCGCGTGACCGTCCGCACCGCGACCGCCGCCGACCTGGAGGCCGTCGTCGCCTCGGCCGCGGCGCTGTTCGCCGAGGACGGCGGCACCCGCGACCCGCACGTGGACACCACGTGGCCCGCGCGCCACGGCCACGAGCACTACGGCGCGGCCATCGCCGACCCGGACGTGCTGTGCCTGGTGGCCGTGGTGGACGACCAGGTCGTCGGTCACCTGGTGGGCCGGTTGAAGGGCCCGAACCCCACCCGACCGACCGTCGTGGGAGCCGAGCTGGAGAGCGTCCGGGTCGCCGAACCCCGGCGCGGCGGGGGCTTGGGCACCGCCCTGAACGGCGCGTTCACCGCGTGGGCCCGCGACCGGGGCGTCACCGAGGTGACCGTCCACGCCTTCGCGTCGAACACGGCCGCGATCAGGTTCTACGAGTCGCACGGCTACGTGCCCGCCTCGCTCCAGCTCCGCCTGCCGATCGGCTGAGCGGGTGCACGTCAGCGCCGCCACCTCCCCCGGCACCCCGTCCGCTCCCAACGAGGACTGGTTCAGCGCGAGCGCGCACCTGGTCGTGGTGCTGGACGGGGCCACCGTGCGCACCGGCACGGGCTGCCGGCACGGCGTCGTCTGGTACGTCCGCGCCCTGGGGGCGGCACTGGTCGCCGAGGCGTCCGACGAGACCCTCCCGCTGCCGGAGGCCCTGGCCGCGGCGATCCGCGGCGTCGCGGCCCGCCACCCGGACTGCGACCTCACCCACCCCGGCACCCCGTCCGCCGCCGTCGGGGTCGTCCGGGTCGAGGGCGACCACCTCGCGCACGCGGTCCTCGGCGACGTGTCCCTCGTGCTCGACACCGGGGCCGGGACCACCGTCGTCTCCGACGACCGGGTGAGCCGCACCGCGTCCGAGGAGCGGGTGCTCGCCGACACCCACCCGATCGGCACCCCGGAGAAGGCCGGGGCGCTGGTGCGGATGAAGCACGCCGAACTCGCGGCCCGCAACCGGCCCGGCGGGTACTGGATCGCGGCGGCGGCCCCGGACGCGGCGCGGCACGCGGTCGTCGGCCGGGTGCCGGGCGTGCGGCGGTTCGCCCTGCTGTCCGACGGCGCGGCCCGCGCGGTCGACCCGTTCGGCGTCCTGCGGTGGCCCGACGTGCTGGACACACAGCCGGACGACCTCGTGCGGCTGGTCCGCGAGGTCGAGGCGGCCGACCCGCTGGGGGAGCGGTTCCCGCGCAACAAGGCGTCCGACGACGCCACGGTGGTCCGCGGTGGGACCGGTCCGGCGGAACCGGCCCCACCGGGCGGTCACACGGCGCGCGCGATGGCGATCGCGCCCTCCAGCCGCGCTCCCGCCTCGTAGAACATGTACTCGACGCCGTTCTCCGTCCCGAACGACGGCGCGGCCGACCGGCCCCGGTCCGGCGCGCCCGTCAGCGGCCGGTGGAACACCCCGAGGTGCACCTTGCGGGTGAAGTCGTTGCCGACCTCGGTCAGGTGCATCGTGCCGAGGTTGGTGTGGAACACGACGTAGGTCGTCCCGTTGCGGTAGGCCAGCGACGGGGCCGCGGCGTCGGTGGCGCCGACCTCGGACGCGCGGATCAGCGGCGTCTGCGAGAACGTCCAGTCGCGACCGTCCGCGGACCAGCCCCAGCCGATGTTCCGCTTGTTCGCGGTGGTGTTGATCATGAACACCATCACGTAGTTCGCGCCGCGTGACGCGATCTTGTGCTCGAACACCCTGGCGTAGGACGTCTCGGTCGTCCCCGACGGCAGCATCGAGGTCGACAGCACGACCTTGTCGTAGGTGAAGGTGATGCCGTCCTTCGACCGCGCCAGCCGCGTCGTGGTGTTCTCGCCGTGGAAGTACAGCCACATCTCCTTGGCGGCGGTGTTCCACAGGACGTGCGCCGACGACACGTGCGAGACCGAGTAGTGCGGCGCCCAGTCCCGCTTCACGATCGGGTTGTTCGGGTACTCGGTGAACGGCCCTTCCAGGGAGTCGCCGTAGGCGAGGCAGATGCCGCCCGGCGCGTCGTGGGGCGCGTAGTACAGGTAGAACCGGCCCCGCGCGTTCGCCACGCGGCCGACCGTGCCGCGGATGGTGGGGAAGATCAGCTCGTTGGTCGGGTTGTACTTCAGCGAGCCCTTGTCGAACGCCGTCCGGACGTACCGGTAGGTCGGGAACCCCGCGGGTCCGGCCGACGCGGTACCCGGCGCCAGCGACGTCACCGCCACTCCGAGGCCGAGGCCCGCTCCGGCCCGGAACAGGGTCCTGCGGTCGATCTCTCCGGTCATCGTGGTTCTCCCTCTCGCCGTTGGGGGGTTGGCCGAGTGTCGAGGCCCGCCGCGCGGGACGTCAAGGTGCTAATACGTATTAGTGCTGCGGAAACGCGCATTCGTCCGCACTCTTGACATGTGCCGGGAAGACCACCACTCTCCTCGCTAATCCGCATTGGCACCGGGAGGACCCATGAAGCGCCGCGCACCTCGGCAGGCGGACATCGCCGCGTCGGCGGGTGTCTCGCAAGCCACCGTCTCCGTCGTCCTGGGCGGCAACCAGGGCGGCGTGCGCCTGTCCGAGGACACCCGGCTGCGCGTCCTCGCCGCCGCCGAGCAGCTCGGCTACGTGCCCGACCCCGTCGCCACGCGGCTCGCGTCCAAGCGCAACCACATGCTCGGGCTCTACACGTTCAAGGCGACCTTCCCGACCGACGTCGCCGACTCCTACTACCCGATCCTGGTCGGTGTCGAGGAGCAGGCGGCGGCGCTGGGCCAGGACCTGATCCTGTTCACCGGCGCCGACGGCCGCGGCGAGCGCACGCACGACGAGTCGGCGATCCGGCGCACCCGCATCGCCGACGGCTGCCTGTTCTTCGGCAGGCACGTGCCCGTCGACTCGATCGAGAAGCTGGTCGAGAGCGGGTTCCCGCTGGTCTACATAGGACGCCGCGACGAGCTGGACGGCCGGATCCCCTTCGTGGGCGCGGACTACGTGGCCGCCTCCGCCGCCGTCGTCCGGCAGCTGGTCGACCACGGCCACCGGGTGATCCGGTACGTCCGCGAGGACGACGACGCCCCCTCGTCCACCGACCGCGAACGCGGCGTCGTCGAGGCGGCGGCCGGCGCGGGGATCGACTGCGAGGTGGTCCGCACCGCCGTGGACCGCGCCGCCGTCGAGCGGTGGCGGCGGGACGGCGTCACCGCGGTCGTGGTCGAGGAGACCGACACCGACGCCGCCTACCGCGCCGTGCGCGCCGCCGTCGACGGCACCGACCTGTCCTACGCCGTGCTCGGCCGACCACCGGAGGGCGGCGACGAGGTCACCGGCTTCGAGGTGCCGCGCCGCGAGATGGGCCGCCGCGCCGTCGAACTGCTGGTGGAGCTGATCACCGGCGACCCGGAGGACCCGCACCAGCTCCTGCCCTGCGTACCCGTGCCCGGAACCACCGTGAAGGACGTCCCATGACCGAACTGGACACCGAGATCCTCGTCGTCGGAGGAGGGCTCGGCGGGGTCGCCGCCGCGCTCGCCGCCGCGAGCGCCGGGCACCGCGTGGTGCTCACCGAGGAGACCGACTGGATCGGCGGCCAGCTCACCGCGCAGGGCGTGCCGCCGGACGAGAACCCGTGGATCGAGCGGTTCGGCGCCACGGCGTCCTACCGGCGGGTCCGCGAGGGCATCCGCGACTACTACCGCAGGCACTACCCGTTGCGCGCCGAGGCGATGCGGATGGCCGAGCTGAACCCCGGCGCGGGCCGCGTCTCCAAGCTCTGCCACGAGCCGCGCGTGGCGCTGGCCGTGCTGGAGGCCGCGCTGGCGCCGCACCGCTCCGCCGGGCGGATCACCGTGCTCCTGCGGCACCGGCCGACCGGCGTGCACACCACCGGTGACGCGGTCGACGCCGTGGACCTCCTCGACGACGACGGCAACGCGACCACGGTGCGCGCCGACTACGTGCTGGACGCCACCGAGAACGGCGACCTGCTGCCGATGGCGGGCGTCGAGCACGTGGTGGGCGCGGAGTCGCGGGCCGAGCACGACGAGCCGCACGCCCCCGACACCGCCGACCCGCTCAACCTCCAGGGCATCACCTACTGCTTCGCCCTGTCGCACCACGCGGGCGAGGACCACACGATCGACAAGCCCCGGACGTACGACTTCTGGCGCGCCTACCAGCCCGAGTTCTGGCCCGGCCCGCTGCTCGGCTTCACCGCCCCCGACCCGCGCACGCTCGAACCGGTCGCCAGGACGTTCGAGCCGAACCCGGACACCGACCCGCTGGCCATCACCGCCGACCAGAGCGCCGACGCCGGCGACAAGGAGCTGTGGGCGTTCCGCCGCATCCTCGCGCGCGGCGTCCACCAGCCCGGCGCGTTCGACTCCGACATCACCCTCGTGAACTGGCCGCTCAACGACTACTGGCTGTCCCCGGCGCTGGAGATCGACGGCCACGTGGACGCCGCGGCCGTGGCGAAGGCCCACGACGAGGCCAAGCAGCTCTCCCTGTCGGTCCTGCACTGGCTCCAGACCGAGGCCCCGCGCGTCGACGGCGGCACCGGCTTCCCCGGCCTGCGCCTGCGCCACGACGTGATGGGCACGCGCGACGGCCTGGCGAAGTCGGCGTACGTCCGCGAGTCCCGCCGCATCAGGGCGGTCACCACGATCACCGAGCACGACGTGTCCCTCGACCTGCTCGGGCCCGGCGAGCGCACCCGGTACGCCGACTCCGTCGGCATCGGCAGCTACCGCATCGACCTGCACCCCTCCACCTCCGGTGACGGCTACGTCGACATCGCCAGCGTCCCCTTCGAGATCCCGCTCGGCGCGCTCCTGCCGCAACGGGTCGACAACCTGCTCCCCGCGGGCAAGAACATCGGCACCACGCACATCACCAACGGCTGCTACCGCCTCCACCCGGTCGAGTGGAACGTCGGCGAGGTCGCGGGCCACCTCGCGGGCTTCGCCCTGCGCCGCGGCAAGTCCCCGCGGCAGATCCGCACCGACACCAAGCTGCACGACGAGTTCGCCCAGCTCCTGGACCAGGCGGGCGTCGAACGCCACTGGCCCGACGTGCGCGGCTACTGACCCCCTCGACCTTCCCCCGGAGGTGTTTGCAATGACGCCACACCCCGTTCGCATCGGCATCGACGTCGGTGGCACGTTCACCGACGCCGTGGCCGTCGACGCGACGACGTTCGCCCTGCTCGGCCAGGTCAAGGTCCCCACCAGCCACGACCACCCCGACGGGGTCGCGCACGGCATCCTGGCCGCGCTGCGCGAACTCCAGGAGCAGACCGGGATCGACCCGTCGTCGGTGTCGTTCCTGGCGCACGGCACCACCCAGGCCACCAACGCGCTGCTGGAGGGCGACGTCGCCACCGTCGGCGTGGTCGGCGTCGGCCGCGGCTTCGAGTCGTGGGCCACCGGCAGGCTGAAATCCCTGGCGAAGCTCCAGCTCACACCCGGCAAGGGCCTGCCGATCCGGTACGCCGGGGTGCGCGACGCCGAGGACCCGGTCGAGGTCAAGGCGGCCGTGGCGAAGGTCGTGGACGAGGGCGCGGACGTCGTCGTGGCGGTGCAGCCGTTCAGCGTCGACGACCCGCTGGGCGAGCGGGCGGTCGTCGCCCAGGCCCGTGCGCAGGGGCTGCTCGCGACGGCGACGCACGAGATCACCGGCCTGTACGGGCTGGCGAAGCGGGCCCGCACGGCGGTGCTCAACGCCGGGATCATGCCGCGCATGGTCGAGACCGCCGACCTGGTCGAGCGCAGCGTCGAGGCGGCGGGCATCACCGCGCCGCTGATGGTGATGCGCGGCGACGGCGGCGTGATGTCGCTGCCGGAGATGCGGAGGCGACCGCTGCTCACGGCGCTGAGCGGTCCGGCGGCGGGCGTGGCGGGGGCGCTGATGGGGGAGCGGCTGAGCGAGGGCGTGTTCCTGGAGACCGGGGGCACGTCCACCGACATCAGCGTGGTGCGCCGCGGCCGGGTGCAGGTCCGGCACGCCCGCCTCGGCGGACGCGAGACGTACCTGCCCGCGCTGGACGTCCGCACGGTCGGCGTCGGAGGCGGGTCCCTGGTCCGGCTCGACGGCACGACCGTCCGGGCGGTCGGCCCCCGCAGCGCCCACATCGCGGGCCTCGCCTACGCCTGCTTCGCCCCCGCGAAGGCCCTGGCGGACGCGACGCTCGTGACCATCGCGCCGAAGCCGGGCGACCCGGCGGACTACGTGGCGCTGGAGACCCCCGACGGCACGCGGTACGCGCTCACCCCGACCTGCGCGGCCAACGCGCTCGGCGTCGTGCCGCCGGACAGCTACGCGCACTGCGACCCCGAAGCGGCGCGGCGGGCCGTCGCACCGCTGGCCGCGGCCCTCGGACTGTCCACCGAGGACGCGGCGACGGCCGTGCTGCGCCAGGCGGTCAAGCCCGTGAAGGCCGTCGTGGACGACCTCGTCGACGCCTACGGGCTCGACCGCGAGACCCTGAGCCTCGTCGGCGGGGGAGGAGGGGCCGCCTCGGTCACCCCGTTCCTCGGCGTCGAGTCCGGACTGGACTGGCGGATCGCCGCGCACAGCGAGGTCATCAGCCCGCTCGGCGCCGCCCTCGCCCTGGTCCGGGAGTCGGTCGAGAAGATCGTGCCCAACCCGTCGCACACCGACGTCCTGGCCGTGCGCGCCCAGGCCGAGCAGGCGGTCATCGCGCAGGGCGCCGACCCGGCGGGGGTGGAGGTCGACGTGACGGTCGACCCGCAGCGCAACCTGATCCTCGCCGTCGCCACCGGCGCGACGGAGCTGCGGACCAAGGACCGCGCGGCCGTGGTGGACGACGACGAGGTGCTGGCCGACGTCGCCCGCACGCTGGGCGTGCCCGGCAGCGAGGTCAGCGAACTCGCCCGCACCGGCCACCACCGGGCGCTGGGCGCGCGCAGCAGGCCGAAGGGGTTCCTCGGCCGGTTCCGGCCGGTCGCCCAGCACGTGCGGGTGGTCGACGTCGACGGCGTGGTCCGGCTGCACAGCGCGAACGCGCACGTGGAGCGCACGAGCGTCGGCGAGGCGTCCGGGACGCTCACCAGGCTCGTCGACGAGCACACCCGCGTCGGCGACGGCGGCAGCCGCGCGCCCGCCGTGTGGCTGCTGGTCGGCCCGAAGATCGCCGACCTGTCCGGGGTGCTCGACCGCGACCAGCTCGTGGCCCTGATCGGCGCGGAGCTCAAGTCCCGCACACCGGACGAGCCGCTGGTCGCGATCCTGGAGGACCGCGGATGAGCACCGACGAGGACCTGGCCGTGGCGCTGCTGAGGGCCACGCCCACCCACGAGAACCGGACCGAGGAGCAGCTCCGCTCCTGGGCGGTGGCCGCGCTCGCGTTCGGCGACGAACTGCCCCTGGAGGACCCGGACGTGACCGTGGTCGAGGAGGCGAACGGCGTGGCGGAGGACGTCGTGACCCTCGCCGAGTACCACGCCCGCACGCGCACCGTGACCGTCCACACCGACAGCCTCGCGCTGCTCGCCGACGTCGCCGCCCGCAAGGGCTGGACCGACGTCACGCCCGCCGCGCTGCGCGCCGCCGCCGTCGCGCACGAGGTCGTGCACCACCGCCTGCACGGCGGACTGGCGCGCGAACTGCGCCACCGCCTGGACCACGTCGTCTGCCGCGTCGGCCCGCTCCGGGTCCGCGGCCACGTCGTGGGCGCCGACGAGGTCGTCGCCCACCGCTACGCCCACCGCGCCAGCGGCCTGCGGCGCAGCCCCCTCCAGCTCTCCGCCGCACTAGCCGAACTCGGAGGTTGACCCGTGGGATACGCAATCCTGGCCGTGATGGCCGTCGGGGTCGTCCTGATGCTCACCCGCGTGCTGCCCACCGCGTTCGCGCTCGGCCTGATGGCGGTCGTCATCGCGCTGCTGGCGGGGGCCACCGTGCTGGGCGACAAGAACAGCGTCGGCACGACCGTCCTGCAAACCGGGTCGACGCTGCTGGCCGCGACGATGATCGCGGTGCTGCTCGGCTCGTGGCTGGGCACGCTCATGGAGGACACCGGCATCGCGTCCACGCTCGTCCGCAAGATCGTGGAGTTCGGCGGGGAGCGGCCTGCCGTGGTCGCGCTCGGCGTCTACTCCGTGGCGGTCCTGTGCGGCAGCATCACCGGCTCGGCGCCCGCCGCCATGCTCGCGGGCGTCGTCGGCATCCCCGCCATGATCGCCGTCGGCGTCCGGCCCGTGGTGGCCGGTGGCACGGTGCTCATGGGCATCGCCACCGGCCTCCCGCTGGACCTGATCGGCTGGCAGTTCCTGTCCGACGCGATCAAGATCCCGATCGAGCAGGTGCGGTCGTTCCAGCTCACGCTGTTCCCGATCGTGCTCGTCGGCAGCCTGCTCTACATCCTGGTCGAGACCCGCCGCCACGGGGCCAGGCACGCCTGGGCGGTCCGGCTCGACGCCAAGCCGCCCTCGGCCAGGGTCCGGCGCGGCGACGCCCCCTGGTACGCGCTGGCCGCCCCGCTCGTGCCGATCGTGCTGGCCCTCGGCCTGCACGTGCCGATCGTGCCGTCACTGCTCGCGGGAGTCGTGTACGCGCTGGTCACCACGACCCGGCCCGGCAAGCTCGGCGAACGCGCGCTGCGCTCGCTCTACCGGGCGTTCGACGTCGCCGCGCCGCCGATCGTGCTGTTCGTCGCCATCGGCGTGCTGCTCTCGGCGGTGCGGCTGCCCGGAGCGGTCAGCGCCCTGACGCCGATCGTGTCGGCGCTGAGCCCGTCCGGGACCGTGCTGTTCGTGCTGGTGTTCGCCGCGCTGGTGCCGCTGTGCCTGTACCGGGGCCCGTTCAACGTCTACGGCCTCGGCGCGGGCGTCGCGGGTGTCCTGGTGTCTGGCGGCATCTACCCGTCCACGGCGGTGCTCGGCCTGATGGCCTCCTACGGCCAGGTGCTCGGCGTCTCGGACCCGACGAGCACCCAGACCGTGTGGAGCGCGCAGTACGCGGGTGTGCGGCCGGAGAGGGTGATGGCCTCGACCCTGCCGTACACGTGGCTCATCGCGATCGGCGGACTGGTGCTGACCGCGGCGCTCCACCTGACCTAGCGGCTCAGTAGGCGGCCTTCGGCATCATGAACCACAGGACGAGGTAGACCACGAACTGCGGACCGGGGAGCAGGCAGGACAGGACGAAGATCAGCCGCACGGTGTTCGGCTTCACGCCGAACCGATCGGCGAGACCGGCGCACACACCGGCGATGACCTTCTTGTGCTGGGGCCTCGTCAACGTTGATGTCATGACTCAACAGTGCCCGCGCCGCGGAGCGCGTGCATCGGTGAGAACCCTGATTTCCCACTCCGGGGTCCCACCCCGCGAGGGGTCGCGGCCCGGCCTCACCGGGCCGTGACCCCGGGCTCGTACGCTCACCCGGTGGTCGCAACTCCCGTGGCGTCGGACACGCCCGCCGCCGAAACCCCGCCCAGCCGCCCTCGCCGCGACGTCCGCGGTCTCCTGCTCCGGATGCTCCTGTCCTCGGGCGGGGGCGTGCTGGTCTACCTGAGCTTCCCCCCGCGCACCGTCTGGTGGCTCGCCCCGCTCGGCTTCGCCCTGCTCGGCTGGGTCCTGCACGGCCGTCGCGCGCGGGCGGGCCTCGGCCACGGCGTGCTGTTCGGCCTGGGGTTCCTGGTCCCGCTGCTGGCCTGGACCGGCGAGTTCGTCGGACCGGTCGCGTGGCTGCCCCTGAGCCTCGCCTGCGCGGCCCTGATCGGCGTGGGCACCGCGGCCATCGCGGTGGTCTCGAAGCTGCCGCTCGCACCGCTGTGGGCCGCGCTGCTGTGGGTGGCCGACGAACTGCTGCGGGGTGTGTTCCCGTTCGGCGGCTTCCCGTGGGGCAAGATCGCCTTCGGCCAGCCGGAGGGCTGGTACCTGCCGCTGGCCGCCGTCGGCGGCGCCCCGCTGGTCGGGTTCGCCGTCGCCCTGACCGGCTTCGGGCTCGCCGCGGTCGTGCGGAACCTCCGCGCCCGGCCGCTCGTCCCCGCCCTGCTGGTCGTCGTCCCGCTCGCGGCGGGACCGGCCGCCACCGGCCTGGTCGGCACGGACGCGAGCGAGGGCACGGCCGTCGTGGCCGCCATCCAGGGCAACGTGCCCAGGGCGGGCCTCGACTTCAACTCCCAGCGCCGCGCCGTGCTCGACAACCACGTCAACCGGACCCTGGAGCTCGCCGAGGACGTCCGCGAGGGCAGGCAGCCCCAGCCCGACCTGGTCATCTGGCCGGAGAACTCCTCCGACATCGACCCGTTCCGCAACGCCGACGCCGCCCTGCGCATCCAGCTGGCCGCCCGGACGATCAACGCCCCCATCGCGGTCGGCGCGGTCGTGATCGGCGACGACAACCTGCCGCGCAACACCGTCGTCCTGTGGGACCCGGAGCGCGGCCCGATCGACACCTACACCAAGCGCAAGCTCCAGCCGTTCGGCGAGACGATGCCCTACCGGTCGTTCTTCCGGATCTTCAGCAAGCTGGTCGACCGGGCGAACAACTTCCAACCGGGCACCGACCCGGACGGGTTCGTGATGGGACCGGCGAAGGTGTCGCTGGACACGTGCTACGAGGTCGCGTTCGACGAGATCGTCCGGGAGAACGTCCGGACCGGCGCGAACCTGATCGCCATCCCCACGAACAACGCCACCTTCGGGTACACCGAGATGACCTACCAGCAGCTTTCCATGTCCCGCGTCCGGGCCGTCGAGCACGGCCGGGCGGTCGTCGTGGCCGCCACCAGCGGGGTCAGCGCCATGGTCTCGCCCGACGGGTCCGTCACCCGGAAGACCGGTCTGTTCACCCCCGCGGCACTGGTCGAGAGGTTGCCGCTGCGCGGGCAGACTACGCTGGCCACTCGGCTTGGTGCTTGGCCCGAGTGGGTGATGTCCGCACTGGGGCTCCTGGCCGTGGCGTTCAGCTTGACCCACACACGACGAGTAGCGCGTCCGGAGCCCGAGGTGGGCCCCGGCGAGGAGGACACGGATGGCGGACCAGCAGGCGCAGCCTGACCGCGAGCTCGGGCCGGTGCTGGTGGTGATCCCGACCTACAACGAGCGGGACAACATCGGGACGATCGTCAAGCGGCTGCACGCAGCCCTGCCCGAGGTGCACGCCCTCGTGGTCGACGACGGCAGCCCCGACGGAACAGGGCAGGTCGCGGACGAGATGGCGGCGGCGGACGAGCGCGTCCACGTGCTGCACCGCACGGAGAAGGCCGGGCTCGGCGCGGCGTACGTCGCGGGCTTCGGCTGGGGCCTGGAGCGCGGCTACGCGTTCCTCGTCGAGATGGACGCGGACGGCTCCCACGCGCCCGAGGACCTGCCCAGGATGCTCGACGCGGCGGCGGGGGCGGACCTGGTGATCGGGTCGCGCTACGTGACCGGCGGCAGCGTCGTGAACTGGCCGAAGTCGCGGGAGGTGTTCTCGCGGGGCGCCAACCTGTACTCGCGGATCGCCCTCGGCGCGCCGATCAAGGACATCACGGCCGGGTTCCGCGTGTACCGCGCGGAGGTGCTGCGCAAGCTCAAGCTGCACAACGTGGCGTCCTCGGGCTACTGCTTCCAGATCGACCTGTCGTGGCGCACCCACGAGCTGGGCTTCCGGATCGTCGAGGTCCCGATCACCTTCACCGACCGGATCATCGGCGAGTCGAAGATGAGCGGCAACGTCGTCCGCGAGGCCCTGATCAGGGTCACCAAGTGGGGGCTGCGTCGCCGCGGCACCCAGCTCAAGAACGTCTTCGCCCCGAAGGCCAAGACGCCCAGCGGCAGCTAGGCCGCGCGGGAACCCCGCCGGGTCCTCTCCGGTCCCGGCGGGCGTCACGGACGTTCCAGAACGCCGACGAGGGGCCGCCCACCGGATCTCCGGTGGGCGGCCCCTCGTGGCTCTGCGCGCCTGGGTCAGGCGGTGCGGGTACGCCGTCCGCGCAGCTCTTCGAGGCGCTCGTCGAGCAGCTCCTCCAGCTCGGGGATGGTCCGACGCTCCAGGAGCATGTCCCAGTGCGTGCGCGGGGGCTTGATCTTCTTGGCTTCCGGCTCGACTCCGTCGATGATCTTCGACTCGGTGCCGTGGAGGCGGCATTCCCAGGTCGGAGGCAGTTCGGCGTCGTCGGAGAAGGGGACCTCGAAGTCATGCCCCTTGGGGCAGGCGAACCGCGCGACACGGCGCGGGGCTAGGTCGTGGTTGCGGTCCGTCTCGTAGCTGACTGCTCCGAGCCGGCTGCCACGTAGAACGCGGTCGGCCATGGCGCTGTCCTTTCGCTCGGCCTCAGGGCCGGGGCCCAGGCTTCTTGCTCACCGAGTGCAACGTACGGATTGGTCCGTTCGTTCCCCGGTATACGGTCATGGTCGCCCACAGTGACGTCTTTCACCCGTCAACGAAGGCTTCCTACTAAGGGATGCAATCGCGCCAGGATCGTGACGCGTTATCAAGCTACCGTGTGAGTTCGTCACACGAATGGAGCAGTACCCCTCGTCAGCGTGCGCCTACGCCAGCCTAAGCTGACCACTTTGGGCTACATCCGGTCCCAGGTCGCCTAGCCGAAAGTGGCGCCTGCACAGCACTTGGTAGCGCACGGTAGTTTCAGTGTGTTCTGGGACACTGCCACGCTCCGTGTCAGGCCGCATCTGCTCCGTGTCCGCCACCATGACGGTGTCCCCGGCCCGAATCACCCGTCCGGCCCGCACCCGAGCGTTGAAACGCCCTGGTAGACCGCACCAGCACAGAACTTCGACCTGGATCGCGTGCAGATCGTCGGCCAGTTCGAAGAGCCGTCGGGAGCCGGGGAACATCTCGCCGCGGAAATCCGTGGCGAGTCCGAAGCAGTAGATGTCGACCTGGACGTCGTCCGCCAACTCCGCCAGCTGTTCCACCTGAACGGGTGATAGGAACTGGGCCTCGTCGACGATCAGGTAGTCCACCCGCTGCCCGAGCGCCCACTGCGCGCGCACCAGCAGCCTCAGGTCGCCGTCGGAGACCTCGACGGCCTCGTGGGCGATCCCGATGCGGCTGGAGATCTGGGGCTTGCCCGAGCGGTCGTGGCGCACGAGCAGCAACCCCCGACGACCCTGCCGGGAGTTGTTGTGGTCGATCTGCAACGCCAGCGTCGACTTCCCGCAGTCCATCGGCCCGAAGTAGAACTTCAGGTGACCGACCACGGGCGCGGACCGGCGTGAGCCTGCCACGGGGACCGCGGACAGGGCATCGGTGGGGTCCTGGGATGACGGGGGCGCTTCCACGGCGGGTCACCCTAGTGGTTCGACCTCCGAGGGTCCGCTCGGTGGGGCCGTCGAGGGCTCGGCCCCGGTCGTCTCGGGCGCCGTCGTCGGCTCGACGGCGGTCGTGGTCACCTCGGCCGTCGTGGTCTCCGGCGGGGCTTCGGTGCTGTTCACGACGGGTGTGGTCGTTTCCGGGGTGCTGGTCGGGCCGCTGAACGCCTCCGCTGCTCGTGCAGGTGCCTGTGCAGGTGCTTGTGCCACCGGCTTGGCAGCGGGCGCGTCGGACGGCTGGACGGCCACCGCGTCGGCCGCCGCCTCGGGCTCGGGCGCGGGCTCCCCGGACGACGACACGGCGGGAGGGCCGGAGGGCGTTCCGGGCACGGGTCCCTGGCCGCCGAACCACAGCAGCCCCGCCGCGATCCCGGCCGTGAGGCCGAGCAGCACGAGCGGCGTCCGGTGCGCCAGCGGCGGGCGCCCGAGCGGGATGGCGGCGGTCGGGTTGTCGCGCGGCCGGGGCTCGGGCGGGGCCTCGTCCGCGCTGTGCCGGGGCGAGGTGGTCGACGCGGGTCCGACGCCCGGAGCCGCGTGCCGCGGCAGCGAGAGTTCGACCACGGGCCGGGGGAGCGGGATCGACGTCGAGGTGTCGCCCAGCGGCTCGACCGGCCTCGGGCGGACGAGCGTGGACTCGGCGCCGCTGTCCGACACGTGCCGCAGCAGCCGTTCCAACTCCTCCCCGCCCGGCCGGTCCGCGGGGTCGGGGGCCAGCAGCCCGTCGATCACGGGACGCAGGCCGCCCGCGTGCACCGGGGGCTCCGGCTTCTCGGAGACGATCGCGGTCACGGTCGACAGCGGGTCGCCGCGGTCCAGCGGCGGCCTGCCCTCGACGGCGGCGTAGAGCGTCGCGCCGAGCGACCAGAGGTCCGAGGCGGGCCCCATCGGCAGCCCGCGGGCCCGTTCCGGCGCGATGTAGGAGGGCGCTCCGAAGAGCGTGCCGACCATCCGCGTCCCGGTGTCGGCGGCGATCCCGAAGTCCGTCAGGTAGGCGTCCTCGCGGTCGTCGAGCAGCACGTTGCCCGGCTTCACGTCGCAGTGCACGACCCCCTGGGCGTGCACCGCCTCCAGGCCCGCCAGCAGCTGCCGCCCCATGAGTGCCGCCCGGCTGGGCCGCATCGGCCCGTCGTCGGCGAGCACCGCGGCCAGCGACCGCGACCGCACCAGCCGCATCACCAGCCACGGCTTGCCGTCCTCGTAGACCAGGTCGTAGACGGTGACCACGTTCGGGTGGCACACCTTCGCCCCGACCTGCGCCTCGCGGCGCATCCGCTCCTCGTGATCGGGGTGGACCTCCTTGATGGCCACCTGTCTGCGCAGGAGGCGGTCGTCGGCCGCCCACACGACACCCATGCCGCCCGACCCGATGCGGTCGAGCAGCTTGTACCTGCCTGCCAGCAGATCCGCCTGATCAAGGATCACCGCCATGAGGTCCCCCGGAGGGAGGCGCGGTAAACCTCGCCGTCTCCGTTGGTTCAGCGCGGACTGAAGCGAAATCCGGCGGGAACCGTTCCCCGCCACCCGCGTCAGAAGATCGACAACGCGGTGTCGCGAACCGGCATGCCGTCCCGGCCGAACACCCACCGACCGGGGGTGTAACGCTGACGCCGTTCCCGTCGAATCCGAGTCGATCGGCTGGTCGGGCCGGGTGGTCGATCGGCGTGCCGATCCGAGCAGGGAGCCGCGCTTGCACCCCGAGCACGAGTCGCCGGTGTCCGTGACCCTCGAAGCGGTGTCGGTGGTCAGCTACGCGATGGCGCACAACGGCGTCCCGGTGATCGGCAGGGTCACCGTCGACGGCGTGCGGCAGGACGTGCGGGGCGCCGTGCTGGGGTTCGTGCTCGCGGACGCCACCGGTCCGCTGTCGGAGGCGCGCCGCCTGCCCCTGGACCTGCCCGCCGGGCGACCGACGGTCCTGACGGACCTGCCTCTCGCACTGGACCCGGCGGCGATGCTGCTGGTCGAGGAGCAGCGGCCGGGCACGATCCGGGCGTGGGTCGAGGTCGGTGGCGTCCGACTGGCCGGGACGTCGGCGCCGGTGCGGGTGCTCGCCGCCCACCAGTGGTCGGCGCGGCCCCTCCCGCTCGGCCTGGAGATGCTCGCGGCCCACGTGCAGCCGAACCACCCGTCCGTGGTGGACCTGGTGGGGCTCGTCGCGGACCGGCTGCTCGCGACCACCGGCAGCCCGTCCCTCCAGGGCTACCAGGCGGGCCCCGACCGGGTGGACGAGGTCGCGCGGGCGGTCTTCGACGTGCTCGGCACCCGCGGGATCGCCGGGGGAACCCCGCCCGAGGGGTGGACCGACGTCGGGCAGCCGGTGCGGACGCCGGGGCAGGTCCTGCGCGACCGCGTCGCCACGAGCCTGGACCTGGTGGTCGTCATGGCGGCGGTGCTGGAGCACGCCGGGGTGAACCCGCTGCTGTGGCTGGCCGACGACCACGCGTTCCTCGGCTACTGGCGCGAGGAGGCCTCGCTGGACGGCCCCGCCCAGACCGACGTGGCGGACGTGGTCAACCGGGTCGACCTCGACCGGATCCGGCTGGTCGAGACCACGCACGCGGTGCGCGGGCTGCCGTTCGGGGCGAGCCACCGACCGCCGTACGACGGGTACCTGGCGGGCGGGCTGGAACGGGTGCTCGGCGTCGTCGACGTGGCCCGCGCGCGGCGCGACCGGATCGTGCCGCTGCCCGCGCGCACCCGTGACACCGGCGGGACCGTGGTGGTCAGCCCGTACACGCCCACCCCGCGGTTCCGGCCCGAGGTGCCCGTCGCCGCCCGGCCGACCACGGGCCCGAGGCACGCGACACCCGTCCCGCCGAGGGTGACCCGCTGGAAGAACGCGCTGCTCGACCTCAGCCTGCGCAACCGGCTGGTGAACTTCACCGCCCGCTCGGGGCTGCCGCTCGCGGTACCGGGGGAACGGCTCGGGGAACTGGAGGACGTGCTGCACCGCGGCGGGGCGCTGACCCTGCGCGCGTCGGACGACCTGGCCGCCGTGGACCGGGAACGGGGGGTGCGGGCGGGCCGGGACCTGCCGCCGGAGCGCCTGCGGGAACTGCTGGTCGACCGGAGGTCGGTCCACGCGGACGTGACGGAGGCGGCCTACGCGCCCCGGCTGCGCGGCCTGGCGCACCGGGCTCGGACGATCCTGGAGGAGACCGGGGCGAACAACCTCTACCTGGCGCTCGGGTCGCTCGTGTGGGAGCTGGACGGCCGACCGCTGCGCTCCCCGCTGGTGCTGGTGCCGGTGGTGCTCACGCCGTCCGGCCGCGGCGGCCGGTACCGGCTGTCGCTGGACGAGGCCGGTTCGTCCACGCCGAACCACTGCCTGGTGGAGAAGCTGCGGCAGGTGCACGGCCTGGACGTGCCCGGCCTGGCCGAACCGGAACCCGACGCCGCGGGGATCGACCTGGACGCGGTGTTCGCGGCGACCCGCACGGCACTCGCCGACCGCGGCCTGCCCTACCGCGTGGAGCCGACGGCCGACCTCGCGGTGCTCCAGTTCGCGAAGTTCCGCCTGTGGAAGGACCTCGACGACAACTGGGAGACCTTCACCGAGAACCCGCTGGTGGCGCACCTGGTGCACCGGCCGGAGGAGGCGTTCGCGGACCCGGTGACGACGTCGGAGCTGCACGACCTGGAGGAACTCGCCGAGCGGTGCCCGGTGCCCGCGGACGCCTCGCAGCTCACGGCGGTCGCCGAGGCCGTGGCCGGGCGGACGTTCGTGCTGGAGGGCCCACCGGGCACCGGCAAGTCCCAGACGATCACGAACCTGCTGGTCCAGGCCGTGGCCGAGGGCAAGAGGGTGCTGTTCGTCGCGGAGAAGCGGGCCGCGCTCGACGTGGTCCGGCGCAGGCTGGACGAGGTCGGCATGGGCCCGCTGACGCTCGACCTGCACGACAGGACCAGCACTCCGGTGGCCGTGCGGACCCAGGTGACGCGGGCGCTGGAGCACGTCGTCGTGCCGGACCACCAGGGCCTGTCGGCGCGGCTGGACGAGCTGCGGTCCGCCCGCCGGGCGCTGACCAGGTACGCCTACCAGCTGCACGACCGCAACCCCGCCGGGCTGTCGCTGTACTCGGCGCGGGACGCGGCACTGGCGATCGGCCGGGACGTCCCCGCGCTGCCGGTGTCGGCCGCGTTCCTGAGCACCGCGTCGGCGGACGGCCTCGCGCGGCTGCGGAGGCTGTTCGGCGACCTGCCGGACGTGGCGTACCCGGCCCGGCCGCGGCCCGACCACCCCTGGGCGTTCGTCGACGACCGGGCGGTGGCCGTGCCCGACGTCCTCGCCGCCGCCACCCGCCTGGACGCGGCCCTGCGGGCCCTGCCCCGCCACCCGGTCCTCGCCGCCGTGCGGGAACCGGAGGACCTGCGGGTGCTGGCCGCCCTGATCGGGGGACGCGTGCCGCTCGCGGTGCTGGACGAGACGCGGACCGAGCGCTGGACCAGGGCCGTCGACGGGGTGCGGCGGCAGGTGGCGGAGTTCGCCGTGCTCGACCACCCCGGCCTGGACGTCGTCACGCCCGCCGCGCTGGACCTGCCGGTCGCCGACCTGCACGCCGCCGCCCGCGCGGCGGCGGGATCGCGGTTCTGGGGACGGCGCGGACGGCTGGCCGCCGTGGGCGACCGGCTCGCGGCGGTGCTGCGGCCCGGCGCGCGGCTCAAGCCGAAGCACGTGGTCCAGCTGACCGGCGAGCTGGTCGCGCTGCGCGAGGGCGTCGACCGGCTGGCGGCGGCCGTGCGCCGCGTGCCCGGTCTGGCGCTGCCGCCGGGGTGGAGCCCGTTCGCGCCCGCCGGGCGGGAGCTCGTGGTGCGCCGGTCGGAGTGGCTGCGGTGGGCGGGCTCCGCGGTCGACCCGGCCGAGCCCGCGCGGACCCGGTTCGCCGGACCGCTGCGGAACCTCCTGGCGTCGTCCACCGCGCTGGACCCGGCGCCGATCGCCGCGGCGGCGGTCGCGGTGGTGGAGCTCGCCACGGCCTGCGGCGCGGGCGTCGAGCCGATCGCCGAGTGGGCGGGCGAGGCGGGTCTGGTCGCGACCTGGGCGGCGAGCGCGGGGGAGCGGCGGCTCGGCGACGACGGGTCCCTGCGGCGCTGGGTCGCGCTGCTCGCCCACCTGGAGCCGCTGCGCGACGAGCACCTCGACGACGCCCGCGCGCTGCTGCTGCGCGGCGGGCTGGACCCGGACGACGCGCCGCGGGCGTTCGAGCGGGGGCTCGCGGAGGCGTCGGTGGACGAGCGGACGCGCGCGACCGGCCTCGCCTCGTTCGACGTGGCCGCCCACGACCGGGCCGTCGCCCGGTTCGTCGGGGTCGCGGGGATGGTGCGGGAGCACCTGCGGACGGCGGTCCCGGCGCGGGTCGTGCGGTCGCGCTCCTTCGACCCGGCCGCGACCGGTGGCCGGGTCGGGCTGCTGAGGCGCCAGCTCGGCAGGCGGCGCGGCGGGCTGCGCGTGCGGGAGCTGATGACCGAGTTCGGCGACCTCGTCACCGCCGCCATGCCGTGCGTGCTGGTCAGCCCCGACTCGGTGGCGCGGTTCTTCCCGGCCACGGCGGGCCTCTTCGACGTCGTCGTGTTCGACGAGGCGTCGCAGGTGCGGGTCGCCGACGCGGTCGGCGCGATGGGGCGGGCCAGGTCTGTCGTGGTGGTCGGCGACAGCAAGCAGATGCCGCCGACGTCGTTCGCGGAGAGCGCGTTCGGCACCGCCGAGCCCGACGAGCCCGGCGACGTGGTCGAGGACGAGGAGTCGATCCTCGGCGAGTGCGTCTCGGCCCGCGTGCGGCGGCAGCGGCTGACCTGGCACTACCGCAGCCAGGACGAGTCGCTCATCGCGTTCAGCAACCACCACTACTACGACGGCGCCCTGTCCTCGTTCCCCGCGCCCGCGGCGACGGACCCGGACCGCGGGGTGTCGCTGGTGCGGGTCGACGGGACGTTCCACCGCTCCGGCGGGGCCGGGGTGCTGCGCACCAACCCGGTCGAGGCGCGGGCCGTGGTGGCCGAGGTCCGCCGCCGCTTCGACGCCTCGCCCGACGCCGTGCCGTCGATCGGCGTGGTCACGTTCAACCAGCAGCAGCGCGCCTGCGTGGAGGGCCTGCTCCGCGACGCCGACGACCCGAGGATCACCGAGGCCCTGGACGACGCCGCCGAGGGCCTGTTCGTGAAGAACCTGGAGAACGTCCAGGGCGACGAGCGCGACGTGGTCCTGTTCTCCACCGCCTTCAGCGTCACCGAGCGCGGCGTGCTGCCGCTGAACTTCGGCCCGCTCAACCGCGTCGGCGGCGAACGGCGGCTCAACGTCGCCGTCACGCGCGCCCGCCGCCGGGTGATCGTGTTCTCCAGCTTCGACCCGGCCCAGCTTCGCGCGGAGGAGACGTCCTCGGTCGGCGTCCGGCACCTGCGGACCTACCTGGACGTCGCCGCGGGCGGCATCCCGCCCACGGGGACGCGGTGGCGGGCCGTCGTGGACCGGCACCGGGACGCGGTCGCCGCCGCCCTGCGCGAGGCCGGGCTCGTGGTGACCGCGGACGTGGGCCTGTCGGAGTTCCGGGTCGACCTGGTGCTGGCCGACCCCGCCCGGCCCCGCGCCCCGGTCGTCGCCGTGCTGCTCGACGGGCCGGGCTGGGCCTCGCGGCTCACCGCGCGCGACCGCGACGGCCTGCCCGTGGAGGTGCTGGAAGGCCTGCTCGGCTGGCCCGCGGTCCGCCGCGTGTGGCTCCCGGACTGGCTCGCCGACCCCGCGGGCGTGGTCGACCGGCTGGCGGCGCTCGTGCGCGCGGGCGGCACCGCGCGGCGGGAGCCGGTGCGCGAACCCCCGGCCCCGCCGACCGTCCTGGTGCCGGTCCCCGCGCTCGGCCCGGCCGAGGTCCCCGAGGTCCCCGCGTACACGCCGTGGCCCGCCCGGCAGGTGGGGACGGTCGAGGTGCTGGACCGGCTCCCCGCCAGCGGGCCGCAGGTCGCCGCCGTGGTGGCGGAGGTGGTCGCGGCGGAGGGGCCGGTCCACGTGGACCGGCTGGTCAGGCTCGTCGCGGGCGCGTTCGGCCTGACCAGGGTCGCGGAGGCCCGCCGCGGCGCCGTCCTGGCCCAGGTGGCGCTGCCGGTGGAGGACGACGTCGTGTGGCCCGCCGGGGTGCGGCCCGCCGAGTGGACCGGCTACCGGCGCACCCCGGAGGGTGTCGAGCGGTCCTTCGAGCACGTGCCGGCGCGGGAGGTCGTCAACGCCCTGGTCGCGGTGGCGAGGGGGGCCGCGGGGATGCCCGTGACCGAGTTGCGGCGCGAGGTGCTGGCCGTGTTCGGCGGCCGGAGGGTCACGGCGAGCGCCGCGGCACGGCTGGACGCGGCCCTGGACCTCGGGGTGCGCGGCGGCCGTCTGCGGGTCGATCCGGACGGCCGGGTCGTCGGCTAGAGCGGTGACCGCACCAGGTCACGGGTCCAGGACGGTCAGCGTGCCGCGGTCGGCGTCGAGTTCGACCGGCACGCCCAGCGGGATGGTGAGCTGGCCGGGGCAGTGGCCGAACCCGAGGTCGCCGACGACGGGGACGCCGAGCGGGGCCAGGCGGTCGCGGACGAGGTGCTCGACCTGGCCGCAGCGGTGCCAGGAGCCGAGGGCGACGCCGGTGGCGGTGTCGAACCAGCCCGCGCGCAGCAGCGCGGTGAGCAGGCGGTCGAGCCGGTAGGTGTCCTCGTCGACGTCCTCCAGCAGGACGACGCCGCCGCGGGGCGACCGCTCGTCCAGCAGGGTGAGCGTGCCGCCGGTGGTCGTGCCCCGCGCGGTGCCGGGGACGACGGTGGTGGCGCGGGGTCCGGTGAGGACGGTCGGCGGGTCGAACAGGGCCCGGCGCAGGTTCTCCTGCGCCACGACGTCGTGCACGAACGCCGCCGTGGCGACCATGGGCCCGAACAGCGTCACCAGGCCGGTCGACGCGAACGCCGCGTGCAGGGCCGTGGTGTCGCTGGACCCGACGAAGTGCGTGGGCCGCTCCGGCGCGGTCCAGTCGACGTGGTCGAGCAGGCGCTGGCTGCCGTAGCCGCCGCGCGCGCTGAGGACGGCGGCCACGTCGGGGTCGTGCCAGGCCTCGGAGAGGTCGCGGGCGCGGTCGGCGTCGTGCCCGGCCAGGTACGGCAGCTCGGGGTGCACGTCGAGCACGTGGGGCGCGGTGCGGACGTCGAGCCCCCACGTGCGCAGGACCGCGGTGCCCGCCGCGAGGAGTCCGGGGTGGACGGGGCCCGCGGGGGCGACCACGGTGACCCGGTCGCCCGGCCGCAGCGGTGGGGGACGGGTCACCCGCGCAGCCCCAGCACCGGGACACCGGGCGGGGTGAAGCCGAAGACCTGGCCGTAGAAGGAGAGTTCGGCCTCCGCGGCGGCGGCGATCGTCTCCGCCCTGCGGAAGCCGTGCTGCTCGCCCTCGAAGGTCAGGTAGGCGTGCGGGACGCCGGTGCCGTCGAGGGCCGCGGCGAACCGGTCGGCCTGGTCGGGCGGGCAGATCTCGTCCTCCAGGCCCTGGAGCAGGAGCACGGGCCCGGCGAGCTGGTCGACGTGGTTGGCGGGCGAGCGGTCGGCGTAGCGCTGGGCGGCGGCCGGGAGCGCGCCGACGAGCCCCTCGACGTAGCGGGACTCGAAGTCGTGGGTCTCGCCGCCCTCGCCGGTCCAGCCGTGCAGGTCGAGGATGGGGAAGGCGATCATCGCGCACCGGTAGGTCTTCACGGTGGTCATGGACGCCGCCGCCGTCCAGCCCCCGGCGCTGCCGCCGCGGATGGCCAGCCGGTCCGGGTCGGCCGTGCCCTCGTCGGCGAGCGCCTGGGCCACGAGCGCGCAGTCGTGCACGTCGACGACGCCCCACTGCTCGCGGAGGCGTTCGCGGAACGCCCTGCCGTAGCCGGTGGACCCGCCGTAGTTGACGGAGACGACGCCGATGCCGCGGCTGGTGAAGTAGGCGAGGTCCAGGTCGAGGTTCCCGACGGCGCGGCTGGTGGGCCCGCCGTGGACGTGCACCAGGTAGGGCGGCTTCTCCCCGTCCGGCACCGCGTGGTCGGGGTTGTGCGGCGGGTAGACGTAGGCGGGGACGTCCTGGCCATCGGGCCCGGTGAAGACGCGTTCCACGGGGGTCGGCAGGTAGGCCGGGTCGACGGCGGCCTCGCCGCCGGTGAGGCGGGTCAGCTCGCCGTTGGACAGGTCCAGCGACACCAGCGCCGTCTCGTCGTGGGGACCGGACGCGCCGTCGTAGACGACCCCCTCGTGCACGTTGAGCTGCGACGACCAGATCGGCAGGTCGGTGTCGACGTCGGTGACCGTGCCGGTGCGCTCGTCGAGCACGGCGAGGCTGGTGCCGCGCAGGACCGCGTAGCGGCCGGGGTTGATGACGGCGAAGTACCGGTGGCCGAGGCGCCACATCGGACCGCCGATCTCGGCGGCCACGGGCGCGAGGTTCTTGCGGGACCCGTCGACGCCGATCCGGTGCAGGTTCCACCAGCCGTCGGGATCGGTGAGCGCGAGCAGCGAGTGGTCGGTGTCCCACTCGATCTGGCACACGGACTCGTCGGGCCCGCCCGCGAGGACGACGTGGTCGCCGCTCCCGACGGGCGCCAGGCACAGCTCGGTGCCGTCCCACGGCATGGCGGGGTGGTTCCAGCCGAGCCACGCGTAGTGGCGGCCGTCGGGGCTCAGCCGGGGACCCGACATGAAGTGGTGGCTCGCGGCGAGCACCCGCACGGGGCCGCCGTCGATCGGGATGGCGACCAGGTCGCGCCGCACGTCGGTGCGCGCGTCGCCGGTGACGGTCTCGCGGACGGCCCACACCTCGGCGTCGTCCGGCCCGGCGGTCAGGTCGGAGTAGCGCAGCCCGTGGTGGCGCTCCGGCTCCGGGGTGAGGGGCGTCGGCGCGGGGTCCTCGGGGTCGAACAGGTAGACGCGCTGGTCGTTCCAGTGGGTGAAGGCGACGCGGGTCCCGTGCGCGGTGGCGAGCACGACGAACGGCCTGCCGCCGTACTCGTGGACGCGGTTGCGCGCGTTCCACGGGAGCGGCAGGAGGTCCACGCCGTCGCGCACCAGACCGACCCGGCCGCCCTCCTCGGGACGGCTGGTCGCCCACCACACCCGGCCCCGGTGCGTGTCGACCCACTGGAGCCCGCCGCCCGCGCGGGCGACCTCCGCGGAGCCGATGGGGGATGTCCAGGTTCCGCACGCCGCGATCTTCGCCACGGCTGGGACCCTATACGCGGAGGGTGGTCCTCAGCGACGAGGAGATCGCCGGGGCAGCCGCGCCCGCGCGGGCGGTGTGGCTTAGGGTTGGGAAGTCATGGCACGCGTCATTCACGTATTCCGTCAGCCCGACCGGTTCGTCGCCGGCACAGTCGGGCAACCAGGCGACCGCATGTTCTACCTGCAGGCCTCCGAGGACGCCCGCATGGTCAGCGTCGCGCTGGAGAAGCAACAGGTCTCGGTCCTCGCCGAGCGCATCTCGTCGCTGCTGGAGGAGGTGCACCGCCGGTTCGGCGCGGACGTCCCCGAGGACACCCCACCCGACCTGCGGGACACCGAACCGCTGACGGCGCCGGTGGAGGAGGAGTTCAAGGTCGGCACGATGGGCCTGGGCTGGGACGCGGAGTCCAGCGCGGTCGTCATCGAGCTGCTGGCGATCACCGAGGACGAGGTCGACGAGGCCGTGGTCCTCGACGACACCGAGGAGGGGCCGGACGCGGTCCGGGTGTTCCTGTCGCCCTCGGAGGCCCGCGCGTTCGCCGAGCGGGCGGACCGGGTGGTCAACGCGGGCCGCAAGCCGTGTCCGCTGTGCTCGGAGCCCTTGGACCCGGACGGCCACGTGTGTCCGCGGCAGAACGGCTACCGGCGCACCGAGGAGAGCTGAGCGCCGACGTGCTGCCCGGTGACGACGGTGTGCTGGATCTGTTGACCCGCGGCCGGATCGAGGTCGAGGGCAGGCTGGTCGACGCGTCGAACGCGACGCTGTTCTGCGGCATCTCGCTGGACGGCGTCTCGGCGAAGTGCGTGTACAAGCCGGTGCGGGGCGAGCGCCCCCTGTGGGACTTCCCGAACGGGACGCTCGCGGGCCGCGAGGTCTCGACGTACCTGGTCTCGGAGGCCTCGGGGTTCGGCGTGGTGCCCCCGACGGTGCTGCGCCCTGGGCCGTTCGGCAGCGGCATGGTGCAGCTGTGGGTGGAGACCGCCGAGCAGGACCTGGTCGACATCGTGGCGGAGGAGGAGGTGCCGCCGGGGTGGAAGGCGGTGCTGCACGCCCACGACCGCTACGGCGACCCGGCGGTGCTGGTGCACGCCGACCACGAGCGGATGCGGCTGATGGCGGCGTTCGACGTGGTGGTGAACAACGCCGACCGCAAGGGCGGGCACGTGCTGCACGCCGTGGACGGCTCGGTGTACGGGGTGGACCACGGGATCTGCCTGCACACCGAGGACAAGCTGCGCACGGTCCTGTGGGGCTGGTTGGGCGAACCCCTGCCGCCGGAGGCGCTGGAGGGGCTGCGGCGGTTGCGCTCGGCCCTGGACGGGCCGGTGGGCGAGGAGCTGCACGACCACCTGACGCGCGGCGAGGTGCGGGCGCTGGTGGAGCGGACGGAGAAGCTGGCGGTGGCGGGTGTGTACCCGGAGCCGTCGTCGGACTGGCCGTCGATCCCGTGGCCCGCGTTCTGAGAGACCCCGGTCCTCGGTGGCCGGTTCGTCCGCCTTCGTGGTCGGCGGTGGGGTTCGGCGACTGTCCACGAGCGACTCGCGCCCCCACCGGAACGATCTCCGACCAGCCTCGCGAGGTCTGGTCCACTGTCCCGGCGGTCGTGCTCCCACCCGAGGTCGCAGCGCGCCCACCTGCGGAAACCATCTCCCTGTCGACTCGTGGGGCTGGAGGGTCTTACGTGGCGTTAACGCGGACGTGTCAGTTCACCAGTGGCTTTGACGCCCCTCTTCGCGGTCTACTTGCGCCGTGAACGACGTCGTCGAGCTGCGCGAGGTGACCGAGTCGGACGTACTCGCGTTCTTCGAGCACCAACGTGACCCCGAGTCGACCTGGATGGCGGCGTTCACCGCCGAGGACCCCACGGACCGCGTGGCGTTCCTGCTGAAGTGGACGCGGATCCTGACCGACGACACGAGCGTGGCGCGCACCGTGCTGTTCAACGGCTACGTGGTCGGGCACGTGCTCGCGTTCGTCGAGTTCGGCGCGCCCGAGGTGTCGTACTGGATCGACCCGCGCTACTGGGGCATGGGGCTCGCGTCGGCGGCGCTGCGGCTGTTCCTCGACGAGGTGGTGACCCGGCCGCTGTACGCGCGCGCGGCCAAGGACAACTACGGGGCGCTGCGGGTGCTGGAGAAGTGCGGGTTCCTCGTCGTGGGCGAGGACGAGGGCTTCGCCGAGGGGCGCGGCGAAGAGGTCGAGGAGTTCATCCTCCGCCTGGAGTGATCCCGGTGCCATCCTGGCCACATGAGGATCGCGATCCAGACAGCCGCCCGCGCGGGTGGCCGCCGAGGCGAGCGCGGGACTCGTGGCGGATCCGGCGTCGTCGGGTGAGGAGCACACGATGCTCGTCGCCGGTGACGGGCTCGTGTCGGGACTGGTGGGGGAGTTGGGGTGGCACGACGTGATCGACCTCGGAGACCTGTCGGGGACCAGGGGGACGGGAGTGGTCCCGCCGCCGTGGTCGCGGCGGTTCGGGACACGGGCGACGGAGAGGTCCTGCCCGACGGTGGCCCGTTGAGCACCGACCGCCTGGTGTCGCGGTTCGGGCCAGGAGTGGTGGCGTGGGTGGACGCCCTGCCCGCGAGGATCGACCGGCTGGCCCGCCGGTGGAACCTCGCCGTGGTGCGACCGCTGGTGGGGAACACCTCGCACACCCTGTACTGCCACAGGCGTGGTACCACACCTGTGGTGCTCAAGCTGGTGCCCGAGCTCGACCTGGTCGCCGAGGAGCACGCGGCACTGGCGGCCTGGTCGGGGTCGCCGTCGGTGGTGCGGGTGCTGGAGGTCGACCTCGGCGAGGGGGCGCTGCTGCTGGAGCACCTGGAGCCGGGCACACCCGTGCGCGGCGCGGACGGCGGACGCGTGGCCGACCTGCTCGCGGGACTCCGAAGACCCGCGCCGGAGGGCTTCCGGCCGCTGGCCGACCGCGTGGACCTCATGTTCTCGCTGCTGCAACGCCGCACACCGGGCTACTACGACCGCGCCCACTCCGCCGCGCTGGCACTGGCGGACGACCGGGTGCCGCCCGCGCTGCTGCACGGCGACCTGCACCCGGACAACGTCCTGGACGCGGGCCCGCGCGGGCTGGTGGCGATCGACCCCCGGCCGTGCGTCGGCGACCCGGCGTTCGACGCGGTCGACTTCGCCTTCGACGGCGGAGACCCGTACGCCCGCGCGGAGGAGCTGTCCGCGGTGGTGGACCCGGAGCGGCTGCTGGCGTGGTGCCGGGCCCTGTCGGTGTTCTCCCCGGCGTGGCGGCGCATCATCCAACCGGGTGAGCGCTAGCGTCGCTGGCCGTGCGATCCGAGGACTACGGCCGTGACGTGCTGGCCAACCGCAAGCGCAAGACCGTTCCCGAGCTGACCGCCGACCCCGGCCTCGTGGTGGAGGACCCCGTGACGGGGTTCTGCGGCGCGGTCGTGCGGTTCGAGTACGGCAACGTGGTGCTGGAGGACCGGCACGGGCGGGAGAAGCTGTTCGCGCTGCGCCCGGCCGGGTTCCTCGTCGACGGGAAACCCGTCACGCTGACCAGGCCCCTGCCGTCGACCTCGGCCGGGCCCCCGGCGCGCTCGGCGTCGGGCTCGGTGCGCGTGGAGGGGCTGCGGGCCCGCACCGCCCGCGACAGCCGCATCTGGGTCGAGGGCCTCCACGACGCCGAGCTGGTGGAACGGGTGTGGGGCCACGACCTGCGGGTCGAGGGCGTCGTCGTGGAGCCGCTGGACGGCGTGGACGTGCTCGCCGACCGGATCGCCGAGTTCGGCACAGCCCCGCACCGCCGCCTGGGCGTGCTGGTCGACCACCTCGTGGCGGGCAGCAAGGAGACCCGCCTGGTGTCGGCGGTCCGCGACGAGAACGTGCTGGTCACCGGCCACCCCTACGTGGACGTGTGGCAGGCGGTGAAGCCGTCGTCGGTCGGCATCGAGGCGTGGCCGGTGGTGCCGCGCGGGACGCCGTGGAAGGAGGGCGTGTGCGCCGCCCTCGGCTGGGGCGAGTCCTACCAGGGGTGGGCGCGGGTGCTGGCCGGGGTCCACGGGTTCCGCGACCTGGAAACGCCCCTGATCGGCGCGGTGGAGCGGCTGATCGACTTCGTGACCGCGCCGGAGGGGTGAACCCGGGCCGGGTGATCCGCACTGGTGCGGGACGGTGAATCGCCGCGAGATCACCGTCGCTCGTCGCCCGGTGGTGTAAGTATGTGGCCATGGCCGCCCTCATCTGGCTGATCATCGGTGCTCTGCTGGTCGGCGCCGAAGTCCTCTCGGGCGACTTCGTGCTGCTCATGCTGGGGCTTGCGGCTCTCGGTGGAGCGGGCGCGGCGGCGCTGGGAGCCGGTGCCGTTCTCAGCGCTGTGGTGTTCGCCGTCGCCTCGATCCTGCTGATCGCGGGCGCCAGGCCGATGCTCAAGCGGCGGTTGGAGATCGGGCAGGGCCTCAAGAGCAACGTCGAGGCCCTGATCGGCATCCGCGCCGTCGTGGTGGACCGGGTCGACGGCCACGGCGGGCGGATCAAGCTGCACGGCGAGATCTGGTCCGCGCGGTCGCTGGACCACCGCGTGCTCGAACCGGGCACGGAAGTAACAGTTTTCGAGATCTCGGGCGCGACCGCAGTGGTACTCGCCGAGTCCTGAGTGGAGGCTGGAGAGTTGACCACCCTTGTCGTCATAGCCGTCATCGTCCTGTTCGTGCTGATCGTCGCCGCGAAGTCCGTCCTGGTGATCCCCCAGGCGACCGCCGCGGTCATCGAGCGGCTCGGCCGCTACCGCAACACCGCGGCTCCAGGCCTGAACATCCTGGTGCCGTTCATCGACCGGGTCCGCGCCCGCATCGACCTGCGCGAGCAGGTCGTGTCCTTCCCGCCGCAGCCGGTGATCACCCAGGACAACCTGACCGTGTCCATCGACACCGTCGTGTACTTCCAGGTGACCGAGCCGCGCGCCGCGGTGTACGAGATCTCCAACTACATCGTCGGTGTCGAGCAGCTCGCCACGACGACGCTGCGCAACGTGGTCGGCGGCATGAGCCTGGAGGAGACGCTGACGTCCCGCGACTCCATCAACAACCAGCTGCGAGGCGTGCTCGACGAGGCCACCGGCCGGTGGGGCATCCGCGTCGCCCGCGTCGAGCTGAAGGCGATCGACCCGCCTCCCTCCATCCAGGACTCGATGGAGAAGCAGATGCGCGCCGACCGCGAGAAGCGCGCCATGATCCTCACCGCCGAGGGCCAGCGCGAAGCGGCGATCAAGTCGGCCGAGGGCCAGAAGCAGGCGGCGATCCTGTCCGCCGAGGGCGGCAAGCAGGCCGCGATCCTCAACGCCGAGGCCGAGCGGCAGTCCGCGATCCTGCGCGCCCAGGGCGAGCGCGCCGCCCGCTACCTCCAGGCGCAGGGCCAGGCGAAGGCGATCGAGAAGGTGTTCGCCGCGATCAAGGCGGGCAAGCCGACGCCGGAGGTGCTGGCCTACCAGTACCTCCAGACGCTGCCTCAGATGGCGCAGGGCGACGCGAACAAGGTCTGGATGATCCCGTCGGACTTCGGCAAGGCCCTGGAGGGGTTCGCCCGCTCGCTGGGCAAGCAGGGCGACGACGGCGTGTTCCGCTACGAGCCGCCCGCCGACGAGGCCCCGGCGGCCAAGCCGGAGGAGAACGACGAGTCGATCGCCGCGTGGTTCGACACCGCGCCCGACCCGCACGTCCTGGAGGCGGTCCGGGCCGCGGAGGCCGTGGCGCGCCAGGAGGTGCCCGGTCCGCTGAGCACCGGCCGCCCCGCGCCCGCCGTGGCGCCGTCCGAGGCGCGCCCGGAGATCGAGGGCGAGCGCCAGCCCACGACGCCGCGGTCGTTGCAGCAGCCGCGGGAGTAGCCGCCGTTATCACCTGAGCGACGCGGCCCCGTGTGGTCTTCCACACGGGGCCGTCGCACGTTCGGGTGAAAGGATGTCCGGATGCACTCCCTCCCGGCCGCGGTCGTCTCCGCCCTGACCGCCCCCGAACGGTGGGACGACCTGGTGTCGGCCGTCGCCGACTTCGACCACGAGGTCCGCGCCACCCCCACCGCCGAGCACGTCGAGATCGCCGCCCACCTCGTCGAGGTCCTCTCCACACCGCCGCACGCCGACCTCGCCGACCGCGCGCTCGGCACGCACGCCGCGGCCTGCGCCGCGTGGTCACCCGACCCGGACGCGCTCGTCGACTGGCTGCTGCGGCTGCAACTGGACTTCCCCGAAGCGCCGGAGGTGCGGCTCGACGACTACGCCGACGCCCTCGACGAGCACGGCCTGCGCCTCTACCGGGAGCGGGTCGTGACCCAGTTCGACGCCCTCCCGGTGATCGGCTTCGGCGAGACGGGCCGCTACGACCGCACCCGGTGGGCGCTGCTGCGGATCATGGAGGAGCTGGCCGAGCACACCGGCGACGTGGACCTCCAGGTGATGGTGCTCGCGAAGGACCTGTCCTCGGGCTGGCACTACCTCCAGGTCGCCACCGTCCTCCAGGACGCGGGCCGCTCCGAGGAGGCGATCGGCTGGGTGCACCGCGGCCTGGACGCCACCGGCGGACGCGGTGCCGCCGCCCGGCTCGTGGACCTCGCCGTCGCGGAGTACCTGCGGCTGGGCCGGCCGCACGACGCCGAGGCACTGCGCCGGACGACCAACCCCGCCTCCTGACCGGGCGCGGTCCCTCGCGGTCACGGCAGCACGCCGACCGGCCCCACCGTCAGCAGGCTCTCGCCCCGCGGCGGGGTGCCGCACGTGCGGGTCGCCCCCTCCAGGAACAGCGCCGCCGTCTCGCCCGGCGGGTAGATCCGCAGCCCGCGGACGTCCACCGGCCCGCACTCGGCCTCGTCGAAGGCACCGGGGTTGGTGATCAGCAGGAACGTCGCCACCGCCGCGCCGGGCGCCAGCGTCACGAGCTGCGGGGCCGCCGCGTTGCGGCGCGCGGGCTCACCGACCTGGGTGCCGTCGTTCCCGGTCACGAACGACACGCCGGGGAACCCGTCGAGCGTGCACGAGCGGGTGCCCTTGTTGGTGAGCGTGAACGTCGCGTCGGCCTTCTGCATGCCGCTCTCCCCCTGGCTGGGGCCCGCCGACACCGCGAGTTCGGCCGACGCGCACGCGCCCGCGTCCCTCTCGGCCCCCGACGCGGGCGTCGAGGTCGGCGCCGGGCTCCCGCTCGCCGCGGGCGCGCTCGCCGCCGTCGTCGGGGTGATCGCGACGGCGGACGGCTGGGCGCCCGTCGACGACTCGGACTGGGCACCGCACGCGGTGAGCAGCGCGGCCCCGGCGCAGGCCGTGACGGTCGCGGTGATGAGTGTGCGCATCCTGGACCTCCCTCTGGTTCACCCCTCGGGCTACCCAGGACGCACCGCGTGATCACACCTCGCTCACCGACGACACCCGGACGTGGTGTGGTCGGCGGTCACCTCGGCGATCACGTGACGGGCGTTCGCGGCCAGCGCGGGGTTGCTGAGCCGGTAGTACGGGAGTTGCAGGAGCGCCACCGACAGCGCCCACCCCCGACCGCGGGCCCACTGGGCGGCGTCCACGTCGAGCGCGGTCCGCAGCGCGGCGCGCGCGTCGCCCACCAGCAGGTTCCACGCGACGATCAGGTCGCACGCCGGGTCCCCGACCCCCACCCCGGACCAGTCGACCACCGCCGACAGCACCCCGTCCGAGGCGACGAGGTTGCCCGGCGAGAGGTCGCCGTGCGCCCACACCGGCGGCCCGTCCCACTCCGGGGCCTCCAGGGCGGCCTCCCACGCGTCCGTGACCAGATCGGTGTCGACCAGGCCGGTCAGCGACCGGATCGCGTCGCGGGTCGCCCCGTCCCGCGACGCCAGCGGCACACCCCGGCCGTTGGCGGGAGCACCCGTGGTGTCGACCGCGCGCAGGGCGGTGATGAACCCGGCGATCCCGTCCACCAGCGGACCCGCGGTGCGCGACGCGGGGTTGGTGCCGGGCAGCCACCGGTAGACCGACCACGGCCACGGGTAGCCGTGCGCGGCGTGCCCGAGGCCGACGGGCTCGGGGATGGCGACCGGCAGCAGCGGGGCCAGCCTCGGCAGCCACCGGTGCTCGCGCGCCACGGCGTCCACCGCCCACCCGACGCGCGGCAGCCGCACCACGAGGTCGTCACCCAGGCGGAACACCGCGTTGTCGGTGCCCGTGGACGCGACCGGCGTGACGGGCAGGCCCGCCCACAGCGGGAACCGGGTGGCGACCAGGGCGCGCACCAGCGCGCTGTCGACGGGCACCTCGTCGGCGTGCATCAGCGGGGGCATGCCGCCAGCGTCGGGGACCGGTCGGGCGCGCGGCAACCGGGTTTCAGGCGAACGCGGGCGGCAGCCGGTCCGCCCACGGCCGGGCCCGCTCCAGCTGGCCCGCGACCGACAGCACCGTGCACTCGTCGTGCGGGCGGGCGACGAGCTGCACCGCCAGCGGCAGCCCACCACTGGTGTGACCCGCGGGAACGGCCGCGGCCGGGTTGCCCGTGACGTTCCACAGGGGCAGGAACGTCGTCATCCGCGCCGCCGCGAGCAGCGCCCGGATCGTGGACCAGCGCGACCACTCGCCGATCCGCAGCGGCGGACGCGTCAGCACCGGGGTCAGCAGCAGGTCGCAGTCCGCGAAGATCCGGTTGGCGTGCCCGGTGAGGCGGTCGCCCTGCTCGACGACCTTGCGCACCAGCCCGGCGGGCAGCCGTCGACCCAGCGCGGCGACCTGCCGCGTCCGGTGGTCCAGCCGCGAGGGCTGCTCCACGTCGGCCATGCCGAGGGCGGCGCAGTGCAGGTAGCGGGCGGCGAACGCGGTCGACCCGGCGACGTCGGCGAACTCCGGGTCGGTGCGCACCACGTCGTGGCCGAGGTCGCCGAGCAGGCTCGCGGTGTCCAGGACGACGTCGCGGACCTCCTGCGAGAGCGGGATCCCCGGCCCCCACGGGCGCAGCGACACCGCGATCCGCAACCGGCCCGGATCGGCCGTCGCCGCGGCGGTGAAGCTCGTCCGGGGCGGGCGGGCCGGACCGTTGGGGTCGGCGATCTGGTCGGCGATCAGCGCCCAGTCCCGCACGTGCCTGGTCAGCGGTCCGGCCGCGACCAACCCGGTCCACACCTGCTCGTCGGGGGCCAGCGACACGCGACCGCGCTGCGGCTTGAGGCCGAACAGCCCCGTGCTCGCCGCCGGGATGCGGATCGACCCGGCGCCGTCGGTGCCGATCGCACCGCCGACGAACCCCGCCGCCACCGCCGCGGCCGACCCGCCGCTGGAACCGCCGGGGGAGTGGTCGTGCGACCACGGGTTGCGCGTCACCCCGGCCCACGAGCTCTCCGTGTACGGCCACAGGCCCAGCTCCGGCATCCGCGTGCGACCCACGACGACCGCGCCCGCCCGGCGCAGCCGCGCCACGACCTCGGAGTCCTCGGCGGCGGGCGTGCCCACGGCGTCGGTGCCCCTCGTGGTGGGCAGACCGGCCACGGCCAGGTCCTCCTTCACCGCGATCGGCACCCCCAGCAGCGGCGCGTCCCCACCGGCCGCGCGCGTCGCGTCGGCGGCGTCGGCCTCGGCCAGCGCCGCCGCGTCGAACACCACCCGGAACGCGTTCAGCTCCCGGTCGTGGAGGTGGATGCGGCGCAGGCACTCGGCGACCAGCTCGCGGGACGTCAGTTCGCCCGAACGCAGCAGTTCGGCCTGGCGAGCGGCCCCGGCGAAGCACGCCTCGGTGAGGTCCATGCCGAAACCCTAGTGCGGGAACCGATCTCCACCGGGCATTTTCGGATCGGGGACCTGCGGGCGGCCGCGTCAGGTGCCCGCGCCCCACCTCCGCCGGCCGCCCGCCGAGGACACCCGCAGCGCGATGAACGCGAGCGGGAACACCGGCCAGGGGAACGGGACCGGGGAGACCACCCACAGCACCACCAGCAGCAGCACCGCCACGGGCACGAACGCCCGCACCGGAGGCCGCCGCCCGCGCGGAGCCGGTGGCGCGGGCAGGTCGGCGGTGAGCGGCGGCAGCTCGTGGCGGAACCGGGCGCCGTAGGCCAGCGCCTGGCGCTCCTCCACCTCGGCCAGCGTGAGCGTGCCGTCGCCGACCGCCGAGGTCAGCCGGGCGACCACCCGCTCCCGATCGGCGTCCGACGCGCGCACCGGGCTCGGTTCGACGCTCATGGCTTCCCCTCCTGGACGGTCGGCGTGCGCCCTCCATCCTCACCGCGGCGCGCGCCGCGCGCGTCGGTCGGGAAGCGGTGATCACGGGTACGCCCCACGACGTACCCACCCCTGATCGTGGATGATGCGGAGCATGTCCTCGACCTGGCTCACCGTGCTGTTCTTCGGCGTGGTGGCGCTCGTGATCGCCGTCCGCCACTACCGCCAGGGCCAGGCCGACGCCCTGCTCGACGACCACGCCCGCAGGCGCACCAGCGGCGAGGCCGAGAAGCACCTGTCGACCTGGCGCGACGCCCACCGCAGGCTCCGCGACGGCGACGTGGAGGGCCTGCGGGCCCTGGAGGCCATCGGCCAGGACCGGTCGCGGCTTCGGCAGGACATCGTGACCTCCATCTGCGCGGGCCTGCGCGGCGGCGTCGACCACGGCGTGGACGCCGAGTGGCGGCTCACCCTCCAGGACGCGCTCGTGCGGCACCTGCGGCCCGGCCCCGACTTCTGGGCCGGGATGAGCCTGCGCTTCGACGGCGCGACCCTCGTCGACCTCGACCTGCGCGGCTGCCGCGTCCGCGCGGCGCGGTTCGCCCGCGCCGAACTGCTCGGCACCAGCCGCTTCGACGCCGTCACGGTGACCGGTGACGCCGAGTTCGACGGCGCCCGCTTCGGCCGCCTGGTCCGCTTCGACGACGCCCTGTTCGCCCGCTCCGCGTCCTTCCGAGGCACCCGCTTCACCGGCAACGCCTCCTTCGACGGGATGCGCGTCACCGCCGAGGCCACGTTCAGCCACTCCCGCTTCTCCGGCCGCGCGGTGTTCAGCCGCGCGGAGTTCGCCGACACCGCCGGGTTCCGCCGCGTCCGCTTCGGCGGCCGGGCGTACTTCACCGGCACGGTGTTCGGCAAGGACGCCCACTTCGACCACACCTGGTTCCGCGGCCGCACCGACGTCACCGACGCCCTGTTCGCCGACGACGCCAGCTTCGACGGCACCCTGTTCGGCCGCCGCGTCCCCCCGCTCCCCGCCGAACCCGGCCCCGTCTAGGACGGTTCGTCCAGTCTGGACGTAGAGTCCGGGCATGCGAGATCCGCGCGTCCTCAGGTGGGAACCGGTGTGCCGGGCCGTCACGCTGCTGCTGGGCCCGTACGCCGAGGTCGTCCTCCACGACCCCGCCACGGACCGCGTCCTGGAGGTCTGGAACCCCCTGACCGCCCGCGCCCCCGGCGACCCGTCCGCGCTGGGCGACCTCGACCGGCTGGACCCGTCCGCCGACGACGTCTACGGCCCCTACGAGAAGCTCCTGGCCGACGGCCGCCGCCTGTCCTCGGTCAGCGCGGTCCTGCGGGACGACGACGGCACCCCCTCAGCGGTCCTGTGCGTCAACCTCGACCGCACCCCCCTGGAACGCGCGGCGGCGGTCCTCTCCGCCTTCGGCGCCCCCACCACCCCACCACCAGAGCCCCTGTTCGACACCGACTGGTCGCACCGCATAGCCCACGTGATCGGCGCCCACGTCCGCTCCACCGGCCGCCCGGTGGACCGCATGACCCGCCAGGACCGCCTGGCAGTACTCCGCACCCTGGACGAGGCCCACGTCTTCACCGTCCGCCGCGCCACCCCGGTCGTAGCAGAGGCCCTGCGAATCTCCCGCTCCACCGTCTACGGCCTGCTCACCGAACTACGCACAAACCCCTGACCCACCCCACCCACCCGCGTCCCACTAGCTGTCCACCAGCCCACCCGTCCGCTACCGCCCCCGGTGCCTGTTCGCTCGCCTGCCCGCTGTCCACCGGCTCACCCGTCCACTGCCGACCTCTCCCTTCCTGTCCGCCCACTACCAACCCCCGCTGCCTGTTCGCCTGCCCACTCGTTTCCCACTCGCTCACCCATGTCCACTCACCCGTGCCCGCCCCTGCCCTGCGCCTGTTCGCCTGCCCTGCGCCTGTTCGCCTGCCCGCTGCCCGCTGCCCGCTGCTGCCCGCTGGCCTGCCCGACCGCCCTCTTCTTTCCTCTTCCCTCATTCCCGGCCGCCTTCCCACCCTTCCCACCCGCTTCCCGCCCTCCGCACCCGCTCCCCGCCCGCTCCCCACCCCTACGCCGACGT
>NZ_DBNGPQ010000045.1:0-19647 GCF_057122925.1 Umezawaea sp.
ACCGACGACCTGCCCGGCCTGGCCGCGCACGGCCGGTACCTGCGCGTCGTGGGGACCACCCGCGCCACGAAGTACGGCTACTCCCTCTGGGAGGTCAAGGCGTACGGCTCGGCCGACTCGACCGGTGACACCCTGGCGCCGAGCACGCCCACCGGGCTCACGGCGGGCACGACCACGGCGAGCAGCGTCGCGCTGGCCTGGTCGCCGTCCACCGACAACGTCGGCGTCACCGGCTACGACGTCCTGCGCGGCGGGCAGGTGGTCGCGACCAGCGCGACCACCTCGTTCAACGACACCGGTCTGACCGCGGACACCGACTACGCCTACGCCGTGCGGGCCCGTGACGCCGCGGGCAACACCTCGCCGGTCGGCGCGGCCGTCACGGCGAGGACGAAACCCGGTGGCAGCGGGTCGTTCGTGCTCGCCGCGGCAGGCGACATCGCCTACCAGTGCACCGCGAGCGACCCGGACTGCGTCCACCCGAAGACCGCGAAGCTCGTCGAGGCGATGAACCCCGCGGCCGTGATCACCATGGGCGACAACCAGTACGACGACGCGCACCTGTCGGACTTCCGAAACCACTACGACAAGACGTGGGGGAAGTTCAAGAGCATCACCCACCCGGTCCCCGGCAACCACGAGACCTACGACGACACGCCGTTCCAGGGCTACCGCGACTACTTCGGTCCGATCGCCACCCCCCAGGGGAAGAACTACTACTCGTGGGAGATGGGGAACTGGCACTTCATCGCCCTGGACTCCAACGACTTCACCACCCACGACTTCGCCGAGCCCGCGCAGCTCGCGTGGCTGAAGCGGGACCTCGCCGCCAACACCAGGGGCTGCGTGGCCGCGTACTACCACCACCCGCGGTTCAGCTCGGGTGACCACGGCGACAACCCCGACAGCGCCCCGCTGTGGCAGGTCCTGGTCGACAACCGGGTCGACCTGGTGCTCAACGGGCACGACCACCACTACGAGAGGTTCGTCCCGCAGAACGGGGCGGGCAAGGCCGATCCGAACGGTCCGGTGCAGATCCTCGGCGGCACGGGCGGAGCCCCGCTCTACGACGTGAACGCGGCCCACCCGACCACGGCGAAGCTGCTGCGGGCGTTCGGCGTGGTGAAGCTGTCGATGACGGACACGACGTTCTCGACGCAGCTCATCGGTCTCGACAGGTCGGTGCTGGACAGCAGCCCGACCTACACCTGCCACTAGGGGCGAGCATGTACATCGCGGCAAGCCGCACCCCCGACCTCGCGACCGGGATCGACCCGGCGCCCGTGAAGCGGCGGGTGCCCGCCAACGTGCTGGCGCTCGGCGCGGTCAGCCTCGTCACCGACGTCTCCTCGGAGATGGTCACCGCCGTGCTCCCGCTGTACCTGGTGCTCGGCCTCGGCCTGAACCCGTTGCAGTTCGGGCTGCTCGACGGGCTGTACGCGGGCGCCACCGCCGTCGTGCGGGTCCTCGGCGGCCACCTGGCCGACCGGTGGAGACGGCTCAAGGCGGTCGCCGGTCTCGGGTACGGCTTGTCCGCGGTGTGCAAGCTCGGCCTGCTGGCGGCCGGGTCGTCGGTCGCGGCGATCGGCGTCGTGCTGGCCGCCGACCGGACCGGCAAGGGCCTGCGCACCGGCCCGCGCGACGCGCTGATCTCGTTGAGCAGCGACCCCGCCGCGCTCGGCCGGTCGTTCGGCGTGCACCGGGCGCTCGACACCGTCGGCGCCCTGCTCGGCCCCGTGGCCGCGATGGGCGTGCTGGCCGTCAGCCTCGGCAGCTACCCGGCGGTGTTCTTCACCAGCTTCTGCGTCGCGGCGGTCGGCGTGCTCCTGCTGGTGCTGTTCGTCCGCGACCGGCCGGGGACGGCCGACCGGGCCGCGGTGTCACCGGGGGCCGCGCTGGAGTTGTTGCGGCGCGGCGACTTCCGCCGGATCGTGGTCTGGGCCGCGGCGCTGGGGCTGGTCACCGTCGGGGACGCGTTCCTCTACCTGGTGCTGCAACGGCGCTGGGACGTGCCCGTGGCGTTCTTCCCGCTGCTGCCGCTCGGCACAGCAGCGGTCTACCTGCTGCTGGCCGTGCCGATCGGCAGGCTCGCCGACCGGATCGGCCGGTGGCCGGTGTTCCTCGGCGGTCACGCGGCGCTCGGTGCGGCGCTGGTCGTGGTGTGCGGACCGGTGTCCGGTCCGAGCCTCGCCGTGCTCGCGCTGGCGCTGCACGGCGTGTTCTACGCGGCCACCGACGGGGTGCTGATGGCGGCGGCGGGCCCGGTGGTCCCGGCCGAACTGCGGGCCACCGGCTTCGCCGTCGTCCAGACCGGGCAGGCGGTGGCCCGCATGGCCTCGTCCGTCCTCTTCGGACTGGCGTGGACGGTCTGGGGGCCGCGCCCCGCGGTGCTCGTCGCCGCGGGCGCGCTCACCGTCGTCGTCGCCGCCGCCGCGGTGGTCAGGCCGGTGCGGTCGTGAAGCGCCTCCTGATCGCCCTCCTCGGGTCGGTGCTGCTCGTCGGCGCCGCCGTGGTGTTCACCGTCGCGGCGCGCCAGGGGTCCGCCACCGACGAACCGGCGGCCGAGCAGCTCACCCTGGCACCGGGCCAACTCCTGTTCCGCGACACCGGCACCGGCCGCGTCGCCTCGGTGCCGGTGTCCGATCCGGGTGGTCCGCGGCGGGTGAGCGGCCTGGAGTGCGACCGGTTCGCCGTGGCCCGGCGGACCGCGGTGTGCCTGACCGCCAGGCCCGGCGTGCTGCCCGCCGTCACGGACGTGCGGGTGCTCGACGCGAACCTCGCCGTGCGCCACCAGGAGTCGCTGCCCGGCGCACCGAGCCGCGCCCGCGTGTCCCCGGACGGGAAGATCGTCCACTGGACCCTGTTCGTCACCGGCGACTCCTACGCCGCGACGGGTTTCTCGACCAGGTCCGGGCTCTACGAGGTCGAGACGGGGCGGCTGGTCAAGACGATCGAGGAGCTGCCGGTGTACACCGGCGACCGCCGCTACTTCGCCGCCGACGTCAACTACTGGGGAACCACGTTCGCCCCGGACGGCACCCGCTTCTACGCCACCCTCGGCAGCCGGGGGAAGACCTACCTGGTCGAGGCGGACTACGCGCGCTACCAGGGGAAGGTGGTGCGCGAGAACGTCGAGTGCCCGTCGCTGTCACCGGACGGCACGCGGGTCGCGTTCAAGAAGAGGGTGTCCGACGGCGTGTGGAGACTGGCGGTGCTGGACCTCGCGACGCTGGAGGAGACGGAGCTGGCCGAGACGCGCGGCGTCGACGACCAGGCGCTGTGGCAGGACGACACGACCGTCCTGTACGGACTCGACGACGGCGTGTGGGCGGTACCGGCCGACGGCACCGGTGGTTCGCGACGGCTGGCCGAGCACGCGGCATCGCCCGCCGTGACGGGCTAGGGAGAGCTGGGAGGCGCGTCGTCGGTGAACTCGCGCAGGTCACGACTGGCCGCGGCGACCGCGCCTCCCGCAATCCCCTGTCCGAGGAACCACACGGAGCACCGCTGCCGGGTCATCGTGGACGCGATCCTCGAACAGGCCCTGAGACTGGACCCGTAACGTCCAGTTCTCAAGGGTCGATTGCTCCACATGAAGATCCCACCGCTTTCGTCACCAATTTTCGCCCTCACCCGGTCCCCCGTGCCGTGCGACCAGAACACTTGATCGCGGTAGCCGGCGTCCTGGCTTCATGGATCACCTACCTGAGGACCCGGAAATTTGGCAGGCAGATGCGCCGCGCTGAATTGATTCGGAACTACACGAACGATTTTTACCTGAGCACGCACATCACCACGACTTTCATGGATATCGACCACGGCAGGTTCGTCTACAGCGACGAGTTCCTCGGCACGGAGGACGAACTGGCCCTGATCCACCTCCTCGACTACTTCAACAACGTGGGACACAACGTTCGGCGGGGAGTAGTGACACTGGACGACCTTGTTCCGACAACCGTTGGCTACGCAGCACTGCGAACCTGGGAGGACCCCGAGGTGCGCAAGTACCTCGGGCAGATCACGGTGTGGGACGAGGATCGGTACGTCCCAGGCTCCGCCTACCGGTACTTCGAGGAACTCGCGGTCGACATCGCACTGCTGTGTGGCCGGATGACGTGCCAAGAGAGGATGGAAAGGCTGAAGCTGAGCAAAAGAGCCACCACCGCACAACGCGCACGGCTCAGATTTCCAAAGGTGTGGCTGGCCTTGTGCAATGTCAGGTCTCACATCGTCGGCATCCGCCCTGGAGTCGAGCAAACCCGACCACCGGACACCACGCGATCAACGAGCCGACCGTTCACGCGGTGGACTCGTCGTCGGTGAACTCGCGCAGGTCACGACTGGCCGCGGCGACCAGCGCGGTCAGGAGGAACCCGACACCGAGCACGAGCACGGCGACCGCGCCCCCCAGTTCCGCCGCGAGCACCCCGCCCAGCACCGGGGCGAGCGGGGACAGGCCCATGCCGACCACCGTGAGCAGGGCGTCCAGGCGGCCGAGCATGGCCTCCGGGACGAGTCTGGAGATGGCGACGTTCATGACGACGTTGAGCGTCGGGGTGGTGAGCGAGGTGATCAGGAGGGGGATCATCGGCCACCACGCGGCGATCGGGAGGACCATCGCGGCGTTGCACGCGCCGAAGAGGACGAGGATGGCGATGAGCAGCCTGCCCGCGGGGAGCAGGCCGCCGATGCGCGCGGACAGCAGCGCGCCGAGCAGGCCGCCCACGCCGATGCCCGCGTAGACCACGCCGGTGGTCAGGACGTCGCCGCCGCGTTCCCCGACCAGCACGATGAGCGGGATCAGGAGGGCGCCGCCGAGCAGGTTCATGGCCATCACCGCGAAGCAGACGCCGCGCAGGCCGTGCTGCCGCCACAGCCACCCGACGGCGTCGGCCGCCTCCCGCCGCATGCTCGTCCGCTCCGCCGCGCGCGGCGTGTCCGGGTGCCGGGGCACCGTCGCGAACAGCGAGCAGAGGAACGAGACCAGGAACGTCAGCACGTCCACGACGAACGGCAGCGCGCGGCCGAGTCCGAACAGGAAGGCGCCCAGCGGCGGGCCGACCAGCCTGCCCGCGTGGCCGCGCGCCTCCTCCTGGGCGTACGCGCCGCGCAGCTGGTCGGGTGGGACGACGGCGCGGATCGCGGTCGTGCGGGCGGGTCCGCCGAACGCGGTGCAGACCCCGTCCACCGCGCCCAGCACGAGGAGGTGCCAGAGCTCGACCCCGCCGAGGACGATCAGCAGGGCCAGCACCGCCGCGTTGACCAGCTGCGCGCCCTGGCTGAGGAGCAGCGTGCGGCGGCGGTCCCACCGGTCGACCCAGATGCCGGCGGGCAGTTGGGCGGTGATGAACGCGGCGGTGCGGGTCCCGACGACCACACCGGCCCACCCCGGCGAGCCCGTCAGCGCCAGCACGAGGAACGGCAGCGCGAACTTCGTCAGCTCCGTGCCGAGCTGGGACACGGCGCTGCCCACCCAGAGCAGCTGGAACCGCCGGTTCCTCCGCAACGGCACGACCACGACCACCGCTCCCCCGTCTCGACCGGTGGTCGATTGTGGTCGACCGGGCCGGGGGACGCGCACGGCCCCGGCGGCTCCGTGCGACGAACGCGACATTTCCGGCTTCTTGTTGCCAGCAACTTGCTGTTAGCATCTTCCCGCAACAGAGGACCACCACGTTCGGGGGACACGCGTGCGCCACGGACCGACGACCGTTCTCGCGGCAGTGGGGCTCCTGCTCCTCGGGTGCACCTCGCCGGACGGCGGTGGGGGTTCGGCTCAGACCGGTGGGTCCATCGTCATCGGCGCGGGCGGCGAGCCGGAGAACCTCAACCCGATCCTGGGGTACGCCCCCGACGGGGCGTCGAAGGTGTTCGACGGGCTGGTGGCGCGGGACGCGAAGCTCCAGCTCGTGCCCGCGCTGGCCGAGCGGCTGCCGACCGCGTCGGCCGACGGTCTGGTGTGGACGGCGACGCTGCGCGCCGGCACGACGTTCTCCGACGGCACACCGCTGTCCGCGCAGGACGTCGTGTTCACCTTCAGGTCGGTGCTCGACCCCGGGACCAACTCCACGATCGCCTCCCGCCTGGACGCGCTGGCCGACGTGACCGCGCCCGACGACCGCACGGTGGAGTTCCGGCTGAAGTACCCGTACGCGCCGTTCGCGCAGCAGTTGGCGCTGGGTGTCGTGCCCCGCAAGGCCTTCGACGGGGTCGACGTGAACTCCGCGCCGTTCAACTCGGCGCCGGTCGGGACCGGGCCCTACACGGTCGCCGAGTGGCGCAAGGGCGACCGGATGGTGTTGAGGGCCAACGAGTCCTACTGGGGCGGTGCTCCGGCGGTGAAGACCGTGACCGTCGTGTTCGTCGCCGACGACAACGCGCGCGCCACGCGGATGGCGGCGGGCGAGTTCGACGGCACGGTGCTGCCGCCGAAGCTCGCGGGCGCCTACCGCGACCGCGACGGCTACCGGGTGGTGCGCAACCCCTCCGCGGACTACCGCGGCCTCGGCATCCCGTCCGAGCTGCCGCTGACCTCCGATCCCAGGGTGCGCCTCGCGATCAACCTCGGCATCGACCGGCAGGCGATGATCGACACCGTGCTCGCCGGAGCCGGGAAACCCGCGGCCACCCCGATCTCGCCGTACCTGGCCGACTGGTACGACCAGGGCGCGGTGTTCCGCCACGACCCCGACGGCGCCGCGCGGCTGCTCGACGAGGCCGGGTGGCTGCTCGGGTCGGACGGCAAGCGGTCCCGCGACGGCCAGGCCGCGCGCCTGCCGGTGCTCTACCCCGCACCGGACGTGCTGCGCAAGGAACTGGCGCTGGCGACCGCGAGCGACATCGCGCGGCTCGGCATCGACGCCCCGGTGGAGGCGACGACGTTCGAGGTGATGCTCCAGCGGCGGAGCGAGGCCGCGAGCGTCTGGGGCGGCGGCGACCCCTACGACCCGGACACCGCGGCGTACTCGCTGCTGCACTCCCGCTACGCGGGCCAGGAAGGCTACGTCAACATGTCGCTGTACCGGAACGCGACCGTGGACGCGGCGCTGGACACCGGCCGCCGCAGCCTCGACCCGGCCGTCCGCAAGCAGGCCTACACCGACTTCCAGAAGGCCTACACCGCCGACCCCGGCTGGGCGTTCCTGGTGTTCCTGGACCACACCTACGTGCTGCGGGACCGGTGGAACGGCCAGGAGGAGCAGGTCGAGCCGCACGACCACGGCCTGGTGCACGCGGTCTGGTGGAACCTCGAACGCTGGACCCCCAAGCCGTGACCGCCACCGCGCGGCGGCGTCGGGGCCGGGCGATCGGGCGGCTCGCGCTGCGGCGCCTCGGTTTCGCCGTCCCGGTGCTGCTGCTGGTGAGCTTCGCGCTGTTCGTCCTCGCCAAGGCCTCGCCGTTCGACCCGATCGAGCGGTACTTCGGCGTGCGGATCATCGGCGAGAGCCCCGAGCGGATCGCCCGGATCCGGGAGAACTGGGGCGTCGACCGGCCCGTGGTCGAGCAGTACCTCGCCTGGCTGCGGCACGCCGTCGCGGGCGACTTCGGCGACTCGCTGTCGTTGCGGCAGCCCGTGTCCGAGGTCGTCGGCGACCGTCTGGGGTGGACGGTCCTGCTGGTCTCGGTCGGCTTCGCCCTGGCGCTGCTGCTCGGTCTGCTGCTGGGCACGGCGGCGGCGTGGTTGCGGGGCGGGTGGCTGGACCGGGCGATCACCGCCACCTCCTACACCCTCGAAGCCGCCCCGGTGTTCTGGCTCGGGCTGGCCGCGCTGTACGTGTTCGCGCTGCACCTGCGCTGGCTGCCCGGCGGTGGCCTGACCGACGCCGGCGAGGCGTTGGGCGTCGGCCAGGTCGCCACGCACCTGGTGCTGCCGGCGTCCGTGCTGGCGATCTCGCAGGCGCCGTGGTTCGTGCTGTTCGTGCGGCAGAACCTGCTGGAGTCGTTCAGCCAGGACCACGTGGTCGGCGCGCGCTCGCGCGGGCTGTCGGACCGCCGCGTCGTGGTCGGCCACGCGCTGCGCACCTCGCTGCTGCCGTTCCTCACGCTCGTCGGCGCCCGGCTGCCCGAGCTGATCACCGGCGCGCTGCTGGTGGAGACGGTGTTCTCCTGGCCCGGCATCGCCAGGGCCACGGTCGACGCCGCGCTCAACGTCGACTTCGCGCTGATGGGGGCGCTCACCGTGCTGGCCACGGCGGTCGTGCTGCTGGGCAACCTGATCGCCGACGTCCTGTACGCGCTCGCCGACCCGAGGGTGGGGCTCGATGGTTGACCAGCGGACGTGGCGGCCGGTCCCCCGGTCCCGGCTCGCCGCCGCGAGCACGCACCTCTCGCCCCGGTGGCGGCTGATCCCCTCGGCCGTCGTCCTCGGCGTCGTCGTCCTGGCGGTGCTCGTGGTGCCGCTGGTGGTCGACCTCGACCAGCAGCTCGTCGACCTGGGCTCGGCCAACCGCCCACCGGACGCGGCACACCCGTTCGGGACCGACGAACTCGGCCGCGACGTGCTGCTCCGGTGCGTCTACGCCCTGCGCGTGTCGCTGACCGTCGGGCTGGTGGCCGCGGTGGTGTCCTCCGCGGTCGGCACGGCGGTGGGCGCGCTGGCCGGGTCGGTCGGCGGCTGGGTGGACCGGCTGCTGATGCGCCTGGTCGACGCGGTGGCGTCGGTGCCGCACCTGCTGCTGGGCATCGTGATCGTCGCGATCCTGCGGCCCAGCCTGACCGCCGTGGTCATCTCCATCGGTCTCACGCACTGGCTGACGTCCGCGCGGATCGTGCGGTCGGAGGTCCTGTCGCTGCGCGGGCGCCCGTTCGTGGACGCCGCGATCGTCGGCGGCTCGTCGCGGACCCGGATCCTCGTGCGGCACCTGCTGCCCAACGTGACCCCGCAGGTGCTGCTGTCGACCACGCTGATGATCCCGCACGCCGTGTGGCACGAGACGGCGCTGTCGTTCCTCGGGCTCGGCCTGCCACCGCACGAGGCCAGCATCGGCAACATGATCAACGACGCCCAGCGGTCGCTGCTCACCGGCGGCTGGTGGATGTCGCTCGCGCCCGGCCTCGCGCTGATCGTCGTCACCCTGGCCATCTCCGGACTCAGCGGCGTCTGGCGAGACCGGCTCAACCCCCGACGCCGCTCGGAGCTCACGTGGTGACCGAACTGGCCGTCGACCACGTCTCGGTGCGGTTCGCGCTGCCCGGCGCCACCGTCGCGGCCGTCGCCGACGTGTCGCTGCGGCTGCGGCCCGGCCAGTGCCTCGCGCTGGTCGGCGAGAGCGGCTGCGGCAAGACCGTCCTGGCCGGCGCGCTGCTCGGGTTCCTGCCGGGCAACGCGCAGGTGTCCGGCAGCGCGGTCCTGAGCGATGAGGACGGTCCACCCCTCGACCTGCTGGCCGCGACCGACCGGCAGCTCGCGACGACCGTGCGGGGACGCCGGATCGGGCTCGTCCCGCAGAGTCCGGCGTCCCACCTCACCCCGGTCCGCACCGCCCGCGCGCAGCTGGAGGAAGCCGTCCGCGCGCACCACCCCGACGAGCCGGACCCGCGGGGCCGCGCGAACGGCGTGGCCGCCCGCGCCGGACTGGCCCCCGAGGACCTCGACCACTACCCGCACGAGCTGTCCGGCGGCATGGCCCAGCGCGTGGCCACCGCGCTCGCGCTGGTCGGCGACCCGTGGCTGATCATCGCCGACGAACCCACGACCGGCCTGGACCACCACCTCGTCGAGGGGCTGCTGGAGGAGTTCCGCAGGCTCGTCGCCGACGGCCACGCCGTCCTGCTGATCACCCACGACCTGGCCGCGGCGCAACGCGTGGCCGACCGGATCGCCGTCATGTACGCCGGGCGGCTGATCGAGGTCGGACCGCCGCACACCGTGCTCGACGCCCCCGGCCACCCGTACACGCGAGGCCTCGGCGACGCCCTGCCCGACCGCGCGTTCACCCCCGTGCCCGGAATGCCGCCGCTGCTCACCGACCTGCCGCCGGGCTGCTCGTTCGCCCCGCGCTGCGACCGGGTCGTGCCCGAGTGCGCCGAGGTCCCCGCGCTGCCCCTCGACACGGAGCACGCCGTCGCGTGCCACCGCCCGTGCTGACCGGGCTGCGCGCCGAGGCGGTCGTCGCGGGCTACGACCCCCGCCGCCCCGTGCTGGACCGGGTCGACCTGACCGTCCACGCCGGACGGACCACCGGTCTGGCCGGACCGAGCGGCAGCGGCAAGTCCACCCTGGCGCGCGTGCTCGCCCTGCTGCACAAGCCCTTCTCGGGCACGGTCCACCTGGACGACGAGCCCGTGACCGGCTACCGGCACCGCACCCCGCACGCGCAGCGCGTCCGGATCGGCGTGCTGTTCCAGCAGCCCAGGCTGTCGGTGGACCCGAGGATGACGCTGCGCGCCGCCATCACCGAACCGCTGCTCGCCACCGGGGCGCCCACCGACCGCGCGGACGAGCTGGCCGACCTGGTGATGCTCACGCCGGACCTGCTCTCCCGCCGGGCGCACGAGGTCAGCGACGGCCAGCTCCAGCGCGCCTGCCTCGCGAGGACGCTCGCGCTGGACCCGGACTACCTGATCTGCGACGAGATGACGACCATGCTCGACGCGTCGACCACGGCGGCGCTGGTCGGCCTGATCCGCGACTACCAGGGCCGCACGGGCGCGGGCGTGCTGGCCATCTCCCACGACGCCGTCCTGCTGAACCGGTGGGCCGACCGGACCGTCGACCTCAGCCCGGACGGGGTCCTCGCGCAGCGGGTCAGCTCCGACGTGCGGTGACCGCGACGGTGGCGTACTCGACCGCGACGACGCCGCCCGCGGCGTCGATGGCGGCTCCGAGGCCGTCGAGCACGCGCGCGAGGTCGTCGGGCGGGAAGCGGGTGTGGGCGCCGGTGGTGGGGACCTGGTCGAGCCACTCGTCCCTGGTGTACGTGCGGCTCCAGTCGAACCGCAGCCGCCCCGGTTCGCCGAACGCGCCCGACGCCCTCAGCCCGTCGGCCGCCCGGTCGCACAGGACCGAGTAGCCGTTCGGGTCGACGGTCGCCCAGCGGGCGGCCTGCGAGTCGGGCACGACCGCGCGGTAGACGTCGGCGAAGGCACGGGACAGCTCGGGCGGCGGTTGGCCGACGTTCCAGAACACCGCGAGCAGGCCGTCGGGGCGGAGGGCTTCGGCCGCCTTCGCCGCTCCGGCGACCGGGTCGATCCAGTGCCAGGTCTGGCCGGAGACGACGGCGTCGAAGGTGCGGCCCGCGGGGTCCCAGGTCTCGAACGCCGACACCTCCACGTCGAGGTCCCGGCGGGCGAACTCGGCCATCCTCGGGTCGACCTCGACCCCCAGCACCGCGCACCCGGCGGCCCGCAGCTGCCGGGCGACGATGCCGGTTCCGGTGCCGACGTCCAGCACGGTGGGACCCGCGGCGGTCAAGGCCTCCACCAGCGGGTCGGGGTAGCGGGGACGGGCGCGGTCGTAGCGCGCGGGATCGACGCCGAACGACTCGGCGACCTCGCGCGCCTCATGGGGTTGGGACGGTAGAATGGGCATGTGCCCACTAATAGTGGGCGAGCGCCCACTCGTCAAGCGGGTGGAGTGAGGAGCGAAGCACCGTGCCCACCGGGGTCGCCCTGCGCGACGTGCGCGAGCAGCTGTTCGACGCCGCCGACCGCATCCTGCTCCGGGACGGACCCGCGGCGCTGACCAGCCGTTCGGTCACCGCGGAGGCGGGGGTGTCCAAGGGCGTGGTGCACCGGCACTTCCCCGACTTCGACGCGTTCCTCGCGGAGTTCGTGCTCGACCGGGTCGAGCGGATGGACGGTCAGGCCGCCGCGCTGCGCGACGCGGCGGGGACGGGCTCGGTCACGGACAACCTCACCAGCGCCGTGACTGCCCTGTTCGGGTCGGTGGCCGTGGCGATCGTCGCGCTCATCACCTTCCGGGACGACCTGCGCGCCCGGCTGCGCGAGTCGTGGCCCGCGGGCGTACCCGTGCTGACCGAGGCCGCCACCATGATCGCCTCCTACCTGGAGGACGAGCGCGCGCTGGGCCGCATCGCGGCGGACGCCGAGGTCGACGTCCTCGCCCCGACGCTGATCGGGACCGGTCACCTGCTGTTCGCCGACCGCACCGGCACCCCGCCGGAGCCGGACGTCGTCCGGCGGATGGTCGCCTCGGTCGTCGCGGGCGCCCTGCGCTGACCGGCGGGCCGGGTGGCGGACGCCACCCGGCCCCGGCTCGGGCTCAGCAGCTCCTGAGCTCGCTCACGTACGGGCGCGGGGGGACGCTCGCCGCCCCTCGGGTCTCCCGGTAGTAGTAGCGGTCGGGCAACGAGGTGCACGCCCCGTCGGACGCCCAGGCCCAGATCATCCGGACCCGGACGGCGTAGCCGCACCTGTTCGTGGCCTCCGCCCACGCCGTACCGCCGTTGCGCCCCTGCGACAGCTCGACGCACGAGGGCGCCGAGGCCATCAGCGAGTACGACGGGTCGTCCGCCGCCTGCTCCGCCGCCTGCGCGGGCGCGGCGAGGCCGAGCACCGCGACACCGGCCGCGAAAACCCCCACGAGCGCTGTCTTCACCATTCTCATCGTGTTCCCCTCTCCATTTCCGGGCACGCGAAGCAGACGCGATTCGCGTTATCACCGGACAATGACCTTTTCCCGAGATCCGCCCACGCGGAAACAACCCGGATATCACCTCGACCAGGCTCGGCGCTGATGAGCGGAACAATCGCGGACGACACCGCGAACCCAGCCCGAGCACACCGGTTTCCGTGCGCCGTGGTCGGATCCCCCTCGTGATCCGACCGCGCACAACCCCCTCCCCCAGCCGACGACGCTAGCAACCCGGACGCGCGGGCGGGCGACTTCGAGAAATTTCCTTCAATTCCACGTCGACCAGAAAGGAGTGATCGCGAATTCACCCGACGCCGCACGACCAATCACCGAAAACGGACACCGGGCGCGGCGGTCAGCCCAACGGCAGCGGACCGCGGGTCTTGACCGTGCGGATCGCGAACGTGCTCTCGGCGCCGACGACGTGCGGGATGGTCAGGATCCGGTCCAGCAGCAGGCGTTCGTAGGACGGCAGGTCCGGGACGGCCGCCTCGACCAGGAAGTCCGCCGCCCCGGACACGAGGTGGCAGGCGACCACCGACGGGATCGCGGCCAGCGCCCGCTCCACGACCACCGAGGTCTCCCTGGAGTGCGACTCCACCGTCAGCTCGATGAACACCGTCAGGTCGAGGCCGAGCTTGGCCCGGTCGAGTTCGGCCCGGTAGCCGGAGATCAACCCCTCCTGCTCCAGCGCGCGGAGCCTGCGCAGGCAGGCGGACGGCGACAGCGAGACCGCCTCGGCCAGGTCGACGTTCGCGATCCGGCCGTCGACCTGGAGGCGGGCGAGGATGGCCCGGTCGATGTCGTCCAACTCAGTCATGTCAACATCCTGCCACCAATCACGACTTGTGCGCACGTATCGTGCACAGACCATGCCAATAGGCGACACATTCGCCATCGTGTGCGGTGACCTTCTTGCAAAAATTGCGCCATGACATCGATCGAGCCCCTCACGGTCTCCCGCGGGGCGGCGCTGTACATCGGAGCACTGCTCGGACCGGGACTGCTCCTGCTGCCCGGCCTCGCGTCGGCCGGGTCCGGGCCCGCGTCGATCCTGGCGTGGGTGGCACTGCTGGCCGTGTCCGGCCTGCTCGCGGTCGTCTTCGCGGCACTGGGCGTCCAACGCCCGTCGGCCACGGGCGTGCGCGCCTACGCCGAGGACGGCCTGGGCCACCGCGCGGGCCAGGCGGTCTCGTGGTGCTTCCTGGCCGGGGTCGTCACCGGCGCGCCGATCGTCTCCTACATCGGCGGCACGTACCTCGCCGGGCTCGTCGGCGCGGACGGCCCGCTCGCCCCCGCGGTCGCCGCGGCGGGCCTGCTGACCCTCGCGCTGGTCACGACCTCCCGCGGCGTGCGCACCTCGACGACCGTCCAACTGGGACTGGTCGTGCTGCTGGTGGTGATCGTGGCGGTCGCCGTCGTCGGATCGGCCCCGGCGGCGGACGCGGACAACTGGACCCCGTTCGCACCGCACGGCTGGACCGCCATCGGGTCGACGGCCTCGGTGCTCGTGCTGTCGTTCGTCGGCTGGGAGGCCGTGGCCCCGCTCACCGCCCGCTTCGCCGACCCGCGCTCCCAACTCCCGAGGGTCATCGGCATCGCGTTCGGCGCGACGGGCCTGATCTACCTGGCGCTGGCCACGGCCACCATCTCCGTGCTCGGCCCCGGAGCGTCGCCCTCCACGCCCGTGACCGACCTCCTCACCACCGCGATCGGTCCGGCGGGGGCGGCGGTGGCCGCCGTCGGCGCGGCCGTCCTGACCCTGGGCGGCGTCAACGCCTACCTGACCGGGGCCGCCGCGCTCGCCCGCTCCCTCACCCGGCCCTCGGCGCGGCCCCGCGGCGGCCCTCCCGACTGGCTGCTCGTCGTCGTGGTGGCCTCCGCCTGCGCGCTGCTCGGCCTCGGGGGTGCGGGGGTCCTCGCCCCCGAGGACCTGGTCACCGTGCCCAGCACGCTGTTCCTGGTCGTCTACCTCGGGTGCACGGCCGCGGCGTGGCGGCTGCTCACCGGCCCGGTGCGGGCGGTGGCGGCGGTGGCGTTCGCCGGAGTCCTGGTGATCATCGGCTTCAGCGGGTGCGCCGTGCTGCTCGCGGCGCTCGTGGCCGCGGGCGCCGCGGCCCGTCCCGGACCTCGGGGGCGCCAGCCGGCGCTCACCCCGTGAGGCACGCCGACCATTGCCCGGACCCCGGTCGACCGCTACTTTGAACGCATGTTCAGAACGAGCGTTCAGGACCGATCGCCCCTGGGCGGGCGCGGGTACGACGTCGCGGTCGTCGGAGCCGGGATGGCGGGGCTGGCGACCGCGCTGCGGCTCCAGGCGCGCGGGCTGTCGACGGTCGTGCTGGAGGCGCACGGCCACGCGGGCGGGTGCGCGGGCTACTACCGCCGCCGCGGCTTCAGCTTCGACGTCGGCGCGACCACCCTCGTCGACTTCGAGCCGGGAGGCGTCGGGGCCGAGCTCCTGGAGTCCGTCGGCATGGCACCGCTCGCCGGGGAACAGCTGCCCGGCTACGTCGCCTGGCTGCCCGACCGCACGGTCGTGCTGCACCGCGACCAGGCCGCCTGGCACGCCGAGCGGCTGCGGGCGTTCGGCGACACCGCCCGCCACCGCGCCTTCTGGGCGCGGCTCGACCGCCTCGCGGGCGCGTTCTGGCGGGCGAGCCGCGCGGGCGCGCGGATGCCGATGCGCACGCTCGCCGACGTCCTGCACAACGCCCGCGCGCTGCGCCCGCTGGGCCTGCCGCTGGCCCGCCACGTCGGCGGGACGCTCGGCGGCGCGCTGCGGGCGCACGGCCTGCGGGACGACGCGGCGCTGGTCGGACTGCTGTCCATGCTCGTCGAGGACACCGTCCACAGCACCGTCGACCGCGCGCCGCTGGTGAACGCCGCACTGGGCATCACCATCAGGGGCGCGGGGCTCACCAGGGCGACGGGCGGGATGCGCGGCTTCTGGAGGGCGGTCGTCGCGCACTACCGGTCGCTCGGCGGCGACCTGCGCGCCGGGTGGCGGGTCGAGCGGATCACCGGCTCCCACGGGAACTTCGTCGTCCACGGTGGACGCGGCGCGGTCCGCGCGGGCCAGGTGGTCAGCGCGCTGCCCGCCGCCACGACGGCCGACATCGGTGACGTGCCGGGGGTGCGGGCCGCGCTGCGCCCGTTCCTGCGCCGGGACGCGGGCGACCTCGGCGGTGCCGCGGTCGTCTGCCTCGGCGTCCCCGAGGCCGAGGTCGCCTGCCACACCCTCACGCACCACCAACTCCTCCGGTCCTACCGGAGCCCGCTGGGAGACGGGAACAACATGTTCGTGTCGGTGTCGGCACCCGGTGACACCGAGAGCGCGCCCGCCGGGTTCCGGACCGTCATGCTGTCGACCCACACCGAGCTGGCCGACTGGGAGGGGCTCGACGACGTCGAGCACGCCCGGCGCCGCGACGCGCTCGGCGACCTGCTGGTCACCGAGGCTCGGCGGGTGTACCCGCGGCTCGGCGAGTCCGCCGTGGTGCGCGAGGTCGGCACGCCCCGGACCTACGAGCGGTTCACGTCCCGGCCGCGCGGCGCGGTCGGCGGTGTCCGGCAGTCGCCCGCGAACAGCAACCAGCGCGCCGTCCCGCACGACCTGGGCGTGCCGGGGTTCTGGCTGGTCGGCGACTCCACGTGGCCCGGTCTCGGCACGGTGGCCTGCGTCCTGGGCAGCCGGATCGTCGCCGACGGGGTCGCCGGGTCGGCCCGGCGGTCGAAGGTGGTGCCGGCATGACCCCGCCGCTCGCCGAACTGGGCCGGGACCTGCTCGTCACGCGCCTGCGCAGGCGGGTGCTCGCGCTGGCCCGCCCACCGATCGGCGTGGCGCTCTTCGTGCTCACGGCCTGGTGGGCGCACTCGACGCCGTGGGTGTGGCTGCTGACGCCCGTGGTGGTCTTCGGCATCTTCGTCGCGGTCGTCACCGTGACCCACGACGTGGTGCACCGGTCGATCGGCCTCGGCCCGAGGGGCACCGAGTGGGCGTTGTTCCTGTGCGGCCTGGTGCTGCTGGAGAGCGGCCACGCGTACCGGGCGACGCACGTGCAGCACCACCGGCTCTTCCCGCACGAGGACGACCCGGAGGGCTACCCGGCGCACCTGTCGTTCCCGGGCGCGGCGCTGTACGGGCCGGTGTTCCTGGTCGGCCTGTGGCGGTGGGCGTTCCGCAGGGCGGCGGGCGACCGCGTCCAGCGCACGTGGCTCGTGGTCGAGGCGAGCGCGCCGGTCCTGGTGCTGGCGACCGGTGCCGCGCTCTGGTCGACGACGCCCGCGGTGCTGGTCTACGCGGTGATGGCCGTCGTCGGGAGCTGGGTGTACCCGCTGCTGACGGTCTACCTGCCGCACCACGACTTCGGCGACACCCCGCTCACCCAGACGCGCACGCTGCGCGGCCGGATCATCCCCGCGGTGTTCCTCGAACTGACCTACCACCTCGAACACCACCTGTACCCGCAGGTGCCCAGCCAGCACCTCGCGGAACTGGGCCGCAGGCTCGACCCGTTCCTCGCCGATCAGGGAGTCCGACCCCGCAGGGTGCCGTGACGCCCCCTAAGGTTGGCGGCAATGACCCGCAGAGCCGAGGCACGCGAACGCATCCTGCGTGCCGCCATCGACACCCTGGCAGCACAGGGTTTCCCCGCCACCACCGCGCGGGCCATCGCCACGACGGGCGGGTTCGCCCCCGGTGTCATCTACTACCACTTCGACGGCCTGGACGACCTGTTCCTCGCCGCCATGCGGCACAGCAGCGACCTGCGGATGGCCCGCTACCTGGAGCGGACCGCCCACCTCGACCGGGCGGCGGAGATGCTCCAGACGCTGCGCGAGCTGTACGAGGAGGACGTCTCCACCGGTCACCTCGCCGCGGTGCAGGAACTGGCGGCGGGCGCGGCGGGGTCGACCGGCCTGGCGCGGGGGGTGCGGGCGGAGATCGACCGGTGGGAGGAGTTCACCGAGTCGCTGCTGGGCCGGTTCCTCGACGGCACCCCGCTCGCGGCGTTCATCCCGAAGCGGGAGGTGGCGATGACCATCCTCGCCTTCTACCTCGGTCTGGAGATGCTGGCGCACCTCGACGGCGACCGGTCCAGGGGCGCCGCGATCTTCGACTCGGCCAAGCGGATGGCCGCCATGATCGACGCGTTCCTCCCGCCGTCCGACGGCTGACCGTCCGAAGCGGACCAGGCCGGCTCCTTGGCGTTCTGCTGGTCCAGCGCGGAACGCACTCCAGGAGCGGTCGTGGTGAACCACATCCGCACTCCCACCTCCGACGGCCACCGGTGGCCGCGTGCCCGGCGACACCGCCGGCTGGGAAGAGCGGGCAGTTCGAGCACGAAGAACGATCGGTGCCAGGTGCCGAAACCGGCGCGGGCCGGCACCGATTCACCCGCGTGCGAGCCCCCTGGCCTTGCCGGGGTGTCGTGGATCACCTACGGTCCGAATAACATGAATCTGCTTCACGTACCTCGGGAGTGCGCTATGCGAGCCACGCGGCGCTCGGCCGTCATGACGGTGCTGACCACGGTGGCGGGGTTGGTGGTGCTGATCGGCCAGCCCGCCGCCGCGGCCGGTCCGGAGCCCTACCTCGTCGGCCGGGGCATCTCCGACGTGACGGGCCCCGCCGCCGAGAACGGCATGATGGGCTACTCGGACTTCGACCAGAAGACCACCGGCATCCACCAGCGCCAGCGGTCCCGCGCCTACGTCGTGGTGGACCGGGCGAACGGCAAGCGGGTCGCGTACGTCAACGCCGACCTGGCGATGATCTTCCGCGCCGTGCAGGAGGGCGTGCTCGGCAAGCTCCAGGCCCGCTACGGCGACCTCTACACGCGCGAGAACCTGCTGCTGTCCGCGACGCACACCCACGCGGGCCCCGGCGGCTACTCCCACAACCTCGCCTACAACCTGTCGGTGCTGGGGATGCAGCCGCAGACGCTGGAAGCCGTCACCAACGGCATCGTGGAGTCGGTCGTCGAAGCGCACGAGGACCTCAAGCCGGGGTCGCTGTCGCTGGGCCGCGGCGAGCTGACGAACGCGAGCGTCAACCGGTCGCGGGTGGCGTTCGAGCAGAACCCCGCGGCCGACAAGGCGCACTTCCCCGGCGCGATCGACCCGGCGATGACCGTGCTGAAGTTCCGGCAGGGCACCGCCGACGTGGGCGCGGTGAGCTGGTTCGCCACCCACAACACGTCGATGACCGGCGAGAACACGCTGATCAGCCCGGACAACAAGGGGTACGCGTCCTACCAGTGGGAGCACGACGACTCCGGCGTGCGCTACCTGGACGAGGGCGGCGGCTTCGTCGCCGCGTTCCCCAACACCAACGCCGGTGACATGTCGCCGAACCTGAACCTGCGGCCCGGTTCCGGCCCGACCGAGGACCACGTCGAGAACACCCGGATCATCGGCGAGCGGCAGAACCGCAAGGCGCAGGAGATCTTCTCCGGTCCGCAGACGGAGATCACCGGCGGTGTCGACCACCGGATGCGCTTCGTCGACATGAGCGCCGTCGCGGTCGACGGCCGCTACACCACCAACGGCCAGGCGGGCACCACGTGCTCCGGCGTGGTCGGCGCGTCCACGCTGGCGGGCAGCGTCGAGGACGGCCCGGCCATCCCCGGTTTCACCGAAGGCATGCAGAGCCCCGTCAAGACCCTGCTGGAGCCGCTGAACATCCCGGTGCCGCAGTGGCTCAAGGACTGCCAGTACCCGAAGGCGTCCCTGGTCCCGACCGGCCTGGTGCAGGCGACGCCGAACGTGGTGCCGTTGCAGATCGTCCGGATCGGCCAGCTCCACCTGGTGGCCGTACCCGGTGAGGTGACGATCACCGCGGGCCTGCGGATCCGCCGCACGGTCGCCGCCGAACTGGGCGCACCGCTGGACACCGTCCTCATCCAGGGCTACGCTAACGACTACAGCCAGTACGTCACCACACCGGAGGAGTACGACTCGCAGCAGTACGAGGGCGGGTCCACGCTGTTCGGTCGCAACACCACGCCCGCATACCAGCAGGAGTTCGGCAAGCTCGCGGCGTCCAT